>NZ_JBJLSF010000062.1:0-29150 GCF_050871885.1 Kineococcus aridisoli
CCCCCCCCCCCCCCCCCCCCCCCCCCCGCCCCGCCACCCCCACCCCCCCCCCCCCCCCCCCCCCCCCCCCCCCGCCCCCCCCCCCCGCACGCTTTGACCCGGGTGCTCCCTCGACCGTACCCTGCTGGGGATTGCGCTCCGCGTCACGACCGATCGGTCGCCGACACCCGTGGAGCCGGCCCGAACGAGTCCCTGGAGCATCGACGTGAGCAAGCGCACCTTCCAGCCGAACAACCGTCGGCGTGCCAAGACGCACGGCTTCCGCCTGCGCATGCGCACCCGTGCGGGTCGCGCCATCCTCTCCGCGCGCCGCGCCAAGGGCCGCGCGCAGCTGTCCGCCTGACGCACCCCTTCGAGTCCGCGTGCTGCCCGCGGAACACCGCCTGCGCCACCGCGACGACTTCACGGTCGCCTTGAAGCAGGGCACGCGTGCCGGCACGCGGCGCCTGGTCCTGCACTGGGCGGCCACCGACCGAGCCCACCCCACGAGGGTGGGCTTCGTCGTGTCCAAGGCCGTCGGCGGTTCCGTGGTGCGGCACCGGACCCAGCGGCGGCTGCGGCACCTGGCCGCCGGCCGGCTCCCCGCCCTGCCCGCCGACGGCGGGCTGCTCGTCGTGCGGGCGCTGCCGGCGGCCGGCTCCGCGACGTCCGCCGACCTGGCCGCCGACGTGGACCGCGGGCTGCGCCGGCTGGGGCTGACCGGTCGTGGCTGAGCCCGCGGCCCGGACCCGGCCGGCGCGCCGCTGGTGGCACCCGCTGCGCTGGCCGGCGACCCTGCTCGTCGTGCTGGTGCGCGCCTACCAGCTGCTCGTGTCCCCGCTGCTGGGGCCCACCTGCCGCTTCTACCCGTCGTGCTCCGCCTACGCCGTCGAGGCGCTGCGCACGCGAGGTGCCCTCGTGGGCACCTGGCTCACCATCAGGCGCCTGCTCCGCTGCCACCCGTGGAACCCTGGGGGCGTGGACCCCGTTCCGCCCAGGGGCGCCTCGTGAGGCCGCTGTGAGCACCACGGGCGTGGACGGCAAGGACGAGGGCGTGACCCCTGCGAGAGGACGAACCGCACGATGATCGAGTTCTTCTACGACCTGCTCCACCCGATCCAGTGGGTGGTCGCGTGGATCATGGTGCGTTTCCACGACCTGTTCACGCTCATCGGCCTCGACCCCGCGGGCGGCGCGGCGTGGTCGCTGTCGATCGTCGGCCTGGTGGTCGTCATCCGCATCCTGCTCATCCCGCTCTTCGTCAAGCAGATCAAGGCGATGCGCGGGATGCAGGTCATCCAGCCCGAGATGCGGAAGATCCAGCAGAAGTACAAGGGCAAGAACGACCCTGCCAGCCGCCAGGCCATGCAGCAGGAGATGATGGCGCTCTACCGCACCTCGGGCACCAACCCGATGGCGAGCTGCCTGCCGATCCTGCTCCAGTCGCCGATCTTCTTCGCGCTCTTCCACACCCTCAACGGCATCGGCAAGGGCGAGTCGGTCGGCGCGCTGACCCCCGACCTCGTCGAGCAGGCCGACCGGGCGACGCTCTTCGGCTCGCAGCTGTCGGACATCTTCATGAGGTCCTGGTCGAACGGCGACTGGAACACGATCGTCCTCACCGCGGTGATGATCGTCCTGATGTCGCTGTCGCAGTTCGTCACGCAGAAGCAGCTGATGGCGAAGAACACCTCGTCGGCGTCGATGGAGGGCAACCCCTTCGCGCAGCAGCAGAAGCTGATGCTCTACGTGCTGCCGATCATCTTCGCCGTCTCCGGCGTCAACTTCCCGATCGGCGTCCTCCTCTACTGGCTGACCACCAACGTGTGGTCCATGGGCCAGCAGTTCTTCGTCATCCGCCGCATGCCCAACCCCGGGTCGCTGGCGGAGAAGGAGCTCCAGGAGCGCCGCGCCCGCCGCGCCGCCCGTCGTGGCCAGGTCCTCCCGGACTCCGCCGCCTCCACCGGCACCACCGGCACGGCGACCGCCGAGCACACCACGAGCGCGCCGGTGCGCCGCCAGCGCCAGCAGCCCAAGCGGGGCGCCAGCCGCGAGCAGCGGCGGCCGGGTGGTTCGCGCCCGACGCAGAACCGCAACCGCTGACCCGGACCCCGACCAGCACGACACGCAGCACCGAGGAGGACGTGTGAACGGCACGACGGACGCGGTCGCGTCGACTCCGGTGGACGACACCGAAGGCAGCGGCGAGACGCGGACCGAGCAGGCTCGCAGCAAGGGCACCGCCCGCTCGCGGCTCGAGGAGGAGGGCGACATCGCCGCCGACTACCTCGAGGAGCTGCTGGACATCGCCGACCTGGACGGCGACATCGACATCGACATCGAGAACGGGCGCGCCTCGGTGGCGATCGTCGCGGACGAGAAGAGCACCCCGGCGCTGAGCCGGCTCGTGGGCCCCGGTGGCGAGGTCCTGGAGGCGTTGCAGGAGCTCACGCGGCTGGCCGTGCAGGCGCAGACCGGGGACCGGACGCGGCTGATGCTGGACGTGGCGGGGCACCGCTCCACCAAGCGCAGCTCGCTGGTGCGACTGGCCGAGGAGGTCGTCGCCCGCGTCCGCGAGCGCGGTGCGGCCGAGCGGCTGCAGCCGATGCCGGCCTTCGAGCGCAAGGTCGTCCACGACGCCATCGCGGCGGCCGGTCTGGTCAGCGAGTCGGAGGGCGAGGAGCCGAACCGCCGGGTCGTCGTCCTGCCGCCGAGCGCCGCCCAGGAGGGCAGCGACTGACGGGAGGCGACCACCCCGGCCGATAGGGTGTCCGGGTGTCGCACGAAGTGTCCGAGGGCGGGGATGTTCCACGTGGAACATCCCCGCCCTCTGTCGTTCCCGCCGAGTCCACCGCCGCCCAGACCGCACCTCCCGAAGCAGCGCACCGCGTCTTCGGTGAACGCGCTGAGCAGGCGGCGCGCTACCACGACCTGCTGGCGACCCGGGGCGTCGAGCGGGGCCTGATCGGCCCTCGGGAGGTTCCCCGCCTCTGGGACCGCCACCTGCTGAACTGCGCCTACCTCGGGGAGGCGATCGCCGAGGGTCTCAGCGTGCTCGACGTCGGTTCCGGCGCCGGCCTGCCGGGGATCCCGCTCGCACTGGCGCGGCCCGACCTGCGGATCCGCCTCGTCGAGCCGCTGGAACGGCGGTACACCTTCCTGCGCGAGGTCGTCGCGGAGCTGGAGCTGCGGGAGCAGGTGGCCGTCGTGCGGGGACGGGCCGAGGACGTCAAGGGCGAGTTCTCCGCAGCCGTGGTCACCGCCCGCGCCGTCGCACCGCTGGAGACCCTGTACCGGTGGACGTTGCCGCTGGTGCAGACCGGAGGGCACCTGCTGGCCATCAAGGGTCGGAGCGCCTCCCAGGAGATCGAGGCTGCAGCAGCGACACTGCAGGCGATGGGCATCACGAGCACGCCAGAGGTGGTGAGCGTCGGCCCGGACGACGGGACGGGGACGACGCTGGTGCGGGTGGCACGCGGGGCGGGGCCCCTGCGCAGCACCGCGGCGACGACCACGACGACGACTCCGCGCAAGACCCGGCGCCGTCCAGCCGGGCCGGCGCGGCGATGAACGACGGGAAGGAAGAGCGCGTGACGCAGTTGGGCTGGTTCGGAGCCCCGCGACGGGACCAGGAGGCGCAGCGCCACCTCGGGTGGGTCGGTGTCGCAGTCCTCGATGTTCCACGTGGAACGATCAGCGCTGTTCCACGTGGAACCGAGCAGGTCGACGCCTCTCCCGCGCCGGCCGACGCCCCGGCGAGCGACGAACCCGCCGGCGCGCCGGACGAGCACGTCCCCGCACCGCCTTCGCGGGCCCCCATCGATGCCGCCGCCACGGACCCGGTCGCCGCAGACCCGGTCGCCGCGGACCCGGCCGTCGACGAGGCGACCGAGCCGGTCGTCGTGCCCGTTCCACGCGATGTTCCACGTGGAACGGTGGAGGAGCTCGACCTGCCCGCTGAGGAGCAGGAAGCGTCCACGGTGGACACCGGACCGGCTCCCGTTCCACGTGAAACACCGCGGGCCCGCGTGGCGGAGCGCTTCCCGGCGCCGACCGAGACGCGCATCATGACGATCGCCAACCAGAAGGGCGGCGTCGGCAAGACGACGACGGCCGTGAACCTCGCCTCGGCGCTGGCCGCGGCGGGGCTCAAGGTGCTGGTGCTGGACCTGGACCCGCAGGGCAACGCCTCCACGGCGCTCGGGATCGAGCACCACTCCGAGGTGGCCGGGGTCTACGAGGTCCTGGTCGAGGGCAAGCCGCTCATCGAGGTCGTGCAGCGCTGCGAGGAGGCGCCCGACCTGTGGTGCGCCCCGGCGACCGTCGACCTGGCGGGCGCGGAGATCGAGCTCGTCTCGATGGTGGCCCGGGAGTCGCGGTTGCAGCGCGCGGTGGCCAAGTACCTCAAGGCCGTGGAGCGCGCCGGTGAGCGACGCGTCGACTACGTGCTCATCGACTGCCCGCCCAGCCTGGGTCTGCTGACCATCAACGCCTTCGTGGCGGCGCCGGAGGTGCTCATCCCCATCCAGTGCGAGTACTACGCGCTGGAGGGCCTGAGCCAGCTGCTGGCCAACATCGAGCTCATCCAGGAGCACCTCAACCCCGACCTGGCGGTGACGACCATCCTGCTCACCATGTACGACGGCCGCACGCGCCTGGCTGCTCAGGTGGTCGACGAGGTGCGCTCGCACTTCGGCGAGCAGGTGCTCAAGACGCTGGTGCCGCGCTCGGTGCGCATCTCGGAGGCGCCCAGCCACGGGCAGACGGTGATGGCCTACGACCCGCTCTCCTCCGGCGCCCTGGCCTACCTGCAGGCGGCGCGGGAGATCGCCCAGCGTGGCGTGCAGGAGCCGGCGCAGGCGGCGGAGGATGCTGCGGTGGGGGCGCCGTCGGGCGCGGCGGACCCCTGGGCGCGGTGGACGGACGGTTCGGTGACGCGGCGCGGGTTCGCGTCGAAGGAGGGTGGAGCGTGAGCGACAAGCGACGGGGGCTGGGACGCGGCCTGGGGGCCCTCATCCCCAGCAACGCGCCTGCGGCGAGCAGTCGTGCGGGCGGTGCGACCCCGACCATCCCGCCCGCCATGCGCCCGGGTGCCCGCCCGTTCGACGTCTTCTTCGACCAGCAGACCGGGCCGGCCGCGACGCCGGGGCCGCAGCAGGAGGGCTCGCAGGAGGCGCTGGAGGAGGCGCGCACCGAGGCGCCTGCCGAGCACTCCGTCGACGACTTCATCCAGCAGCCGCTGGAGGCGGCCGGCGTGGAGGCCCCGCCGGCGGTCGACCCGGTCCCGGACGTCCTGGAGGCCTCCGCCGTCCAGCCGGAGGCCGCGCCGGGGGCAGGGGCCGACGACGGCCTGCTGGACGTCCCGGGAGCGCGCTTCGCCGAGGTGCCGGTCACGGCCATCGTGCCGAACCCGCGGCAGCCGCGGACGGTCTTCGACGAGGACGACCTCGCCGAGCTCGTGCACTCCGTCCGCGAGATCGGTGTCCTGCAGCCGATCGTCGTGCGCGCCGCGGAGCCCGTCGAGGACGGCGCTCCGCGCTTCGAGCTCGTCATGGGCGAGCGCCGCTGGCGGGCCGCCACCGAGGCCGGCCTGGAGACCGTGCCCGCCATCGTCCGCGAGACCGCCGACGACGACCTGCTGCGCGACGCGCTGCTGGAGAACCTGCACCGCAGCCAGCTCAACCCGCTGGAGGAGGCGGCCGCCTACCAGCAGCTGCTCGACGACTTCGGCTGCACGCACGAGGAGCTGGCCTCGCGGATCGGCCGCTCGCGCCCGCAGATCAGCAACACGCTGCGCCTCATGAAGCTGCCGCCGCTGGTGCAGCGCCGGGTCGCCGCCGGAGTCCTCAGCGCCGGGCACGCCCGGGCGCTGCTGTCGCTGGAGGACGGCGCGGCGATGGAGCGGCTCGCGCAGCGGGTGGTCGCCGAGGGGCTCTCCGTGCGGGCCGTGGAGGAGATCATCGCGCTCGGCGACGCGGACACCGCGGCCCGCCGCCGCAACCCCGCCCAGCCGCAGCCGGAGCTGGAGCGGCGGGCGTCCACGCTGGCGGACCGGCTGGACACCCGGGTGCGCATCAGCATGGGTCGCACGCGGGGGCGGCTGACGGTGGACTTCGCCGGGGTCGAGGACCTCGACCGGATCCTGCGCCTGCTGGAGGCGACGCCGACCACCTGAGCGGTGGCCGGCGCCGCCTGCGCGGGTCAGCCCGCGAGAGCGCTCTGCACGACGGCGCGGTAGACGGTGTCGAGCTCCAGGCCGGCCGCGGCGACGGCCTGGGGCAGCAGGGAGGTCTCGGTCATCCCGGGGGCCGCGTTGGCCTCCAGGAAGACCGGGTCGCCCGAGTCGGGGACGATGAAGTCGATCCGGGACAGGTGGCGCAGCCCGAGGGCCTCGTGGGCGCCGCGGGCGGCCTTGGCCACCCGGTCGGCGACGTCGTCCGGCAGCCGGGCCGGGGCGAAGAACTCCGTCGCCCCGGCGGTGTAGCGGGCGCCGTAGTCGTAGGAGCCGCCGTCGGCCACGATCTCGACGGCGGGCAGCACGAGGACCTCCCCGTCCACCTCGACGACCGAGACGGCCACCTCGGTGCCGGGGACGTGCTGCTGCACGAGCGCGGTGTCGCCGTACGCGAAGGAGTCCACGACGGCCCGGGCCAGGTCGCGCGGGTCGCCCACGACCGCCACGCCCAGCGCGGACCCGCCCCGGCTCGGCTTGACCACCAGCGGGAAGCCGGCCCAGGCGGCCGCGGCGGCCAGCACCGGCTGCGCCCCCAGGTCGCGGAACGTGGCGTGCGGCAGGGCGATGGAGGCGGGGACGCTGATCCCCGCCGCCGCCACGACGCTCTGCGCGATGGGCTTGTCCCACGCCATCCGGCACGCGGCCGGGCGGGAGCCGACGTAGGGCAGGCGCAGCAGCTCCAGGACGTCGCGCAGGGCGCCGTCCTCGCCGATGGCCCCGTGCAGCACCGGCCACACGACGTCGGGGGTCTCCTCGGACAGCCGCGGCAGCAGGTGCGCGTCGGCGTCCAGGGTGCTCACCTCGCAGCCCGCGGCCCGCAGCGCCTCGGCCACGCGCCGCCCCGAGCGCAGCGAGACGTCCCGCTCGTGGGACAGCCCGCCGGCCAGGACGGCGACGCGCAGGGGCGATTCCTCGAGGCTCATGCCAGCTCCGGTCCGGGGTTGTCGACACCGGCGCGACCCGCGCGGTGCAGGGAGGTGGGGACGCCGCCGAAGGTCTCCAGCACCTCGAGCTCGTCCTGGACGACGCCGGCGAGGCGGCGCACGCCCTCGCGGATGCGCTCGGCGGTGGGGAAGCAGTACGACAGGCGCAGCGAGTGCCCGCCCGTGCCGTCGGCGTAGAAGGCGCCCCCGGGCACGTAGGCCACCCGGCCGGTCACCGCGCGCGGCAGCATGGCCTTGGCGTCCAGGCCGTCGGGCAGGGTCAGCCAGACGTAGAAGCCGCCGACCGGGTGCGTCCAGCTCGCCTGCGGCAGGTGGGTGGCCAGGGCGTCGAGCATGGCGTCGCGGCGTTCGCGGTACAGTTCGCGGAACACCTTCACCTGCCCCTTCCAGTCCCAGGTGGACAGGTACTCGGCGATGGCGAACTGCCCGAAGGAGGTCGGGCACAGGATCGCCGACTCCGAGGCCAGCACGAGCTTCTCGCGCACCGCGTGCGGGGCGACGGCCCAGCCGACGCGGTAGCCCGGCGCGAACGTCTTGGAGAACGAGCCGAGGTGGACCACGTGCTCGGCGTCCATCGAGCGCATCGCGGGCAGCGGGTCGCCGTCGAAGCCGAGCAGCGCGTAGGGGTCGTCCTCGAGGATCAGCAGGTCGTGGCGCTGGGCGATGGCCAGCACCTCGCGGCGGCGCTCCAGCGACAGCGTCACCCCGGCGGGGTTGTGGTGGTTGGGCACCGTGTAGAGGAACTTCACCCGGCGGCCCTGCGCGCGCAGCCGCAGCAGCGTCTCCTCCAGCGCCTGCGGCTGCAGGCCGTCCTGGTCGAGCGGCACGTGCACGACCTGCGCCTGGTAGCTGCGGAAGACGCCGAGGGCGCCCACGTAGCTGGGGGCCTCGGCCAGGACCACGTCGCCGGGGTCGAGGAAGATGCGGGAGACGAGGTCGAGGGCCTGCTGGGAACCCGTCGTGACGACGACGTCGTCGGGGTGGGCGTTGATGCCCTGCGGGCGCATCACCTCCACGATCTGCTCGCGCAGCCGCTCCTCGCCCTGGCCGGAGCCGTACTGCAGGGCGACGGCGCCCTTCTCGGCGATGAGGCGGGCGGCGATGTCGGCGATCGCGTCCAGCGGCAGGGCGGGCAGGTACGGCATGCCGCCGGCCAGCGAGACGACCTCGGGGCGGTTGGCGACCGAGAACAGGGCGCGGATCTCGGAGGCGGTCATGGACGCCGTGCGCTCGGCGTAGGAGGTCAGCCAGCGGTCCAGGCGGGTCCCGGCGGCAGCAGCAGCGCCGGCCCCGGCCGCGGCGGACGCGACGGGCGCGTCACCGGGACTCGAGGACGGCGGGTACTGGCTCATGGCGGCCTCCTGGGGCACTCGTGGGCACTGCGGGATCGGACTGGTCCGTGCGACGAGCCTCGTCGCACACGACGAGCCTCCCACCTAGGATGCCTCCGACGCACTGTCGATGGACGGAGGGGGCGCGCCGGTGGGTCGTCGGATGGCGCCGTTGACGCTCGACACCCTCGCCGACCTGCCCGCGGAGCCGCGGCAGTGCGTCTTCTGGGAGCTCGACGCGGTCGCCGCGCAGCGCGCGGCGGAGGCCGGGTACCCGGACTTCGAGAAGGAGGCGTGGATCTCCACGGTCCTGCTGCAGTGGGGGCCGTGCGGGCGCCTGCTGTACGTCGACGACAAGCCCGCGGGCTTCGTCATGTACGCCCCGCCGGTCTACGTGCCCCGGCAGGGGGCGTTCCCCACCTCGCCCGTGAGCGGTGACGCGGTGCTGCTGACGACGGGCTGGATCGAGCCCGCCTTCCGCGGCCAGGGCCTGGCGCGCACGCTGCTGCAGGGGGCCGCCAAGGACCTCACCCAGCGCGGTATGAAGGCGGTCGAGGCCTTCGGCGGCGGTGCCGCCGCGATCGGCGGCGACGGCAACCACGACTCCGCCCACGAGCACGCCACCGCCTGCGTGCTGCCCTCGCACGTCCTGGAGTCGGTGGGGTTCACGGTGGTGCGCCCGCACCACCGCTACCCGAGGCTGCGGCTGGAGCTGAAGAACGCCCTGAGCTGGCGCGAGGACGTCGAGGCGGCGCTGGAGCGCCTGCTGGGCAGCGTGCGCATCCCCACGCTGTCCGGGGTCGCGCACCCCTGAGGCCGCCGCCGGGAGCACCCCGCACGCACGCGGCGCCGGTCCCCGCAGCGGGGACCGGCGCCGGACCGGTGCAGGAGCGCGACGACCGCTCGAGGGTCAGCCGACGAAGTCGGCGAGCTCCTTGAGCAGCGCGGGCTTGGGGCGGGCGCCGATGATCGTCTTCACGACCTCGCCGCCGGAGTAGACGTTGAGGGTCGGGATCGAGGTCACGCCGTACTTGGCGGCGATCGCCGGGTTCTCGTCCGTGTTGAGCTTCACCACGGTGATCTTGTCGGCGTGCTCGCCGGCGATCTCCTCCAGGACCGGGGCGACCTGGCGGCACGGGCCGCACCAGGGCGCCCAGAAGTCGACGAGCACGGGCTTGTCGGACTGCAGGACCTGGGCCTCGAAGGTGTCCTCGGTGACGGATGCGGTGGCGCTCACGGCGGCCTCCTGGGGTGTGGTGGGTGGGTGGGTCAAGCGGTCGGCAGCGGGCGCGGCTGGGGGCGGGCGACCGTGTCGGCGTCGGAGACGTCGGGCGTGCCGGTCTCCTCGCGCGGCGGGTCCAGCTCCTGGACGGCGTCGCCGCGGGCGGCGAGGAAGCGCTCGGCGTCCAGGGCGGCGGAGCAGCCCATGCCGGCCGCGGTGATGGCCTGCATGTACTCGTGGTCGACGACGTCGCCGGCGGCGAAGACGCCCGGGACGTTCGTGCGGGTGCTGCGGCCCTCCACGAGGACGAAGCCGTTCTCGTCGAGGTCGACCTGGCCCTTGACGAGGTCCGTGCGCGGCTCGTGGCCGATCGCGACGAACAGCGCGGTCGCGTCCACGTCGCGCGTCTGCCCCGTCACGGTGTCGCGCAGCGTCAGGCCCTCGACCTTGCTCTCGCCCTTGATCGCGACGACCTCGGAGTTCCAGGCGAAGCGGATCTTGGGGTTCTCCTGGGCGCGCTTGACCATGATGCGCGAGGCGCGCAGCTCGTCGCGCCGGTGGACGATCGTCACCGTGCGGGCGAAGCGGGTCAGGAAGGTGGCCTCCTCGACCGCGGAGTCGCCGCCGCCGACGACGACGATGTCCTGCTCGCGGAAGAAGAAGCCGTCGCAGGTGGCGCACCAGCTGACGCCGCGGCCGGACAGCCGCTTCTCGTCGGGCAGGCCGAGCTCGCGGTAGGCCGAGCCCAGGGCGAGGATCACCGCGTGGGCGCGGTGCGTCTCGCCGCCGCCGGTGACGACCTCCTTGACCTCGCCCCCGAGGCGGACCTCGACGACGTCGTCGGTGACGAGCTCGGCGCCGAAGCGCTCGGCCTGCGAGCGCATGTTGTCCATGAGGTCCGGGCCCATGATCCCGGTGGGGAAGCCGGGGAAGTTCTCGACCTCGGTGGTGTTCATCAGCGCACCACCGGCGGTGACGGACCCCTCGAAGACCAGGGGGCGCAGCTCGGCGCGCGCGGCGTACAGGGCGGCCGTGTACCCGGCCGGACCAGATCCCACGACGATGACGTTGCGGATGTCCTTCGCGTCGCTCACCTGGAACGGACCTGCTTCCCTCGATCGGCGCCGCGACCCCGTCGGCCGCGGACTGCGTCGTGCCCTGCTGTCAACCGATGGTAGGGGTGCGCTGTTCCCGGCGGCCGCCGTCCCGGCGGCCTCAGGAACCGCTGGGCGGCGGCACCGGGACCCGGCTGTAGGCGGCGTCGCCCGGGGTGCACCCGAGGGGGACGACGACGACCTCGGCGCCCTCGCCGGTGCGGTGCACGACGAGCGCGGCGGGCTCGGTGCGCCAGCTGGCGATCTCCACGGCGACGACGGAGCCGGGGTCCACGCCCAGGCTCTTGGTGCACGCCAGGGCCCGCTCGGCGGCGGGGCGCTGGGCGGGGTCGGTGGTCGCGGACCCCTCCGCCGGCGCCTCGTCGGCGGGGGCGGGCGCGTTGAGCAGGGTGCGGTCACCGGGCCCGGTGGAGCCCGCGCCGGGGGTCGCGTCCGGAGCCGGCTGCCCGGTCCCCGACGCGTCGGCGCCCGCGTCCTCGAGGGCGTCCTCGCCGAGGTCCTCGACCGCGGCCGCGTCGGTGTAGTCGCGGCCGCTGAGCAGCACCTGCGCCTGCGGCGGCACCTCCTCGGCGGCCACCGCGCCCGGGGCGGCGCTGGAGCCGGCGGCCGACCCGGCGGCCGAGGAGCCGGCGCTGGTCGCCGACGGCGAGGAGGCCTGGTGCACCGCGAGCACGGCGCCGCCGCCCACGACGACGGCGGCCGCGACACCGGTGAGCAGCCGCTGCACCCCGCGCACGCGCCGCCGGCGCGCGGCCAGCGAGGCGACCGAGGCCCCGGTGCCCTGCGCGGGGGCCTCGGCGCGGGTCTGCGCGCGGGTCTCGGCGAGCGCGGCGGCCAGCGCGGCGTCCAGGCGGGCGGCGACGTCGCCGGGCAGCGGTCCGACGTCGGCGTGCGCGCGCAGCAGGTCGCGGACGCGCTGCTGCTCCGGCGACAGCTCGTCGGGTTCCTCGCGGCTCACGACGGCTCCTCCCTGCGCTGGTCCGCGGTGTGCGGGTCGGGACTACGACGTGCTGCAGCGCTCAACGGTTCCCGGTGCCTCCCCGGCCCTCGCCGAGCAGCCCGGCCAGCGTGGTGCGCCCGCGCGAGCAGCGCGACTTCACCGTGCCGACGGCCACCCCCAGGACCTGCGCCGCCTCGGCCACCGGCACGTCGTACATGTCCACGAGCACCAGGGCCGCGCGCTGGGCCTCGGGCAGCTGCTGCAGGGCGCGGGTGACGTCGAGGGACGCCTCCACGTGCGGGGTGGCGTCCTCGGCGACGGCGAGCGCGGCGCCGGTGCGGGCGCTGTCGTCCCCGCCGGGGCCGGCCTCCTCCTCCAGCGGGCGGGTCGGCCGCACGGCCCTGCGCCGGGCGCGGTCCAGGCAGGCGTTGACGACGATGCGGTGCAGCCACGTCGTGACGGCCGAGTCGCCGCGGAAGCGGTCCGCGGCGCGCAGCGCGGACACCAGCGCGTCCTGGACGGCGTCGGCGGCCTCCTCGCGGTCGCCGGTGGTGCGCAGCGCCACCGCCCACAGCCGGTCGCGGTGGCGGCGCACGACCTCGCCGAAGGCCTCCGGGTCGCCGGCGACGTGGGCGGCGACGAGGTCGGCGTCGCTGCGCGGGTCGAGCGGCTCGCGGGGGCCCGCGGCGCTCACGGTGCCGGCGGGGTCGCGCCGGGGGTCGCGCCGGGGGTCGCGCCGGGGGTCGCGCCGGGGGTCGCGCCGGGGGTCGCGCCGGGGGTCGCGCCGGGGGTCGCGCCGGCGGGGGTGCCCACGACCTGCACCTCGCCGACGACCTCGCGGAAGACGCCGTCGGTGGTGGGCAGCGCCGTGAACCACAGCAGCAGGTGGCGGGCGCGGACCGGGGCGGGCGGGGCGAGGACCTGCTGCCCGCCGGCCGCGGCGGTGGCCACGACGACCGAGCCCTCCACCCCCGGGCCCGGGGCGGTGCGCAGCTCGACGGCGCCGCCGTCGCCGCCCGCGCTCAGCTCCACCCGGCTCACGTCGGCCTCGGCGCCCAGGTCCAGCAGCAGCCCGATGCCGTCCTTGAGGCCGCCGAAGGCGGCGGAGTTGTAGCGCTGGCTCTGCCAGGTCGTCGCCGGGTCGCCGTCGACGACGCGGCCGGCGGTCTCCGGGGACTCCCCGTCCCCGGCCGGGTCGAGCGCGGTGACCGCCACCACCGGCAGCGGTGCCGGCGCGGCCGCGGGCGGTGCCGGCGGGGGCGTCGAGGCGGGGGCGGGCGCGGCGGGCGGGGAGGTGGACGGCGCGGCGCTGGAGGTGCGCGGCGCAGCGGTGGGCACTTCCGGCACGTCGATGCGGCTGAGCTGCCACAGCGCGAGCACGAGCCCGACGACGACGACCACCCCGAGGATGCCGAGCACGAGGCGGGAGTCCTCGCGCGGCGGGCGGCCGGTGGAGTGCGGGCGGGTGAAGGGCACCGGCGGTTCCGCGTCGGGCACCACCTCGTCGCGGTTCTTCAGCCGGCCGCGCACCTCGGCCGTGGCCAGCTCGCCGCGCATCCGGCGCAGCACGTCCTGCCAGGTGTCCATCGACCACGGGGCCAGCTGCAGCGCGAGCTCCGCGGCGTCGCGCGGACCGTCCTCGTGCGGGCCGAACGTCACCGCGCACAGCGTGTCGAGGTCGTTGGGGACGTCGGGGCGCACGTCCTTGGGCGGCAGCGGGCGGCCGTCCTCGCCGGCCGGGGCCGCCGGCAGCGCGCCGAGCGGGGCGACGCCCTCGGCGGCGGGCCAGCGCGCCAGCAGCCCGGCGTGCACGAGGGCCACCAGGCCCAGGGCGTCGGCGCGGTTGGCCAGCGCGGCGGCGCGGGCGGGGGAGACGGCGGGCGGGTCGGGGTCCAGGGCCGCGGCGGTGCCGATGCCCCGCACCCGCACGACGCCGTCGGGGCCGAGGAGGACGTCGTCGGGCGTCAGCCGGGTGTGGTGCAGCCCGCGGCGGGCGGCGGCCTCCAGCGCGGAGGCGGCCTCGCCCACGAGCGCGCGCACCGCCGGCGGCTTCAGCGGCCCGGTGCCCAGCAGCTCGGTCATCGTGCGCCCGTCGACGTCCTCCTCGACGACGAAGGCGCCCACCCTGTCGGTGCCCGCGTCCAGCACGCGCGGGATGCGCGGGTCGGTGAGCATCGCGGCCCGCCGGGCGGCGTCGAGGAACTCCTCGGCCCGCGGGTCGCCGGCGTCCAGGACGCGCACCCGCACGCGCCGCTCCAGCGTGAGGTCGCGACCCCGGAACTCGCGCGCGGCGTCGGGGTCGCCCGTCGGCAGCTCGCGGTCGAGCTCGTAGCGGTCCGCCACGAGCTGCCGGCCTCCGCCGCGGCCTGCCCCGTCCAGGATCGCCCCCCGTGCTCAGCGCGCACCCCCGGTGCGCGTCGCCCGCCGCTGATCGCCCGCCGTGCGGGCGCCCCCATGCTAGGGCGAGCAGCCGCGGCCCCGCGCTGGGCGCGCGCACCGGGCCGCGGACGCCGACGATGGTCCTCGTGACGACCACGACGCGCGCTGCCACACCGTCCACCCCCCGCCCGGGGCGGGGCTTCGTCGAGGGCCTCGCGGCCGGTGCCGTGGGCACCGCGGTCCTCGACGCCGTCACCTACGCCGACATGGCCTGGCGCGGGCGCGACGCCTCCTCGGTGCCCGAGCAGGTCGTCGACGCGCTGGCCGCGCGGCTGGACCTGCACGTGGGCGGCTCGCAGCGCGAGCGGGCCAACCGGCGCACCGCCCTCGGCGCGCTGTCGGGCACCGTCGCCGGGCTGGCCACGGGCGCGCTGGTCGGCACCGCTCGCCGCGCCGGGCTGCGGCTGCCCGCCGGGGTCGGCGGGCTGGTGACCGGGGCCGCCGCGATGGCCGCCACCGACCTGCCCGCCCACGCGCTCGGCGTCACGGACGTGCGCACGTGGACGGCGCGGGACTGGGTCTCCGACGCCGTGCCGCACCTGGCCTTCGGCCTGGCCGCGCACTCGACGCTGCGCCGCTTCGACGCGGCGCGGGCGGCCCGCACCGGCAGCACCGTGGTCGTCGACCGGCCGACGCGCGCCTCCGCGGGCCTGCTGCTGCGCAGCGCGCTGCTCGGGGTCGCCGCGGGCGGGCGCAGCTCGCTGGGCCTGGCGGGACCGGCGATCACCGGTCCCTCCGCCGCCGCCCAGTTCGCCGCCGTCAGCGGCCTGGCCGCCGAGGTCGTCGCCGACAAGCAGCCCGGCGCGCCCGCCCGCACCGACCCCGCCGTCCTGCCGGTGCGGCTGGCCAGCGGTGCCGCCGGCGCCGCGGTGCTGGCGCGGCGCGCGCACGCCCGCGCCGCCCTGCCCGTCCTGCTCGGCACCGCCGGGGCGCTCGCGGGCTCGTTCGCGGGGGTCTCCTACCGCGCGTGGGCGGCCCGGTACGTGCCGGACTGGCAGGCCGCCGTCGCCGAGGACGTCGCCGCCACCACGCTCGCGGTGCTGGTCTCCCGCTCGCGCTGAGCCCCCCTCCCGTGCGGAAGCCCGTCACGCTTCGTGACGGTCTTGACCGCACGGGGGGCGGGATGCCCCGGGCGGCCGCCGCATCGGCGACCATCAGAGCGTGAGCGCACCGCTGGACGAGCAGACCCCCGCGACCCCCGACCCCGCCGCGGGCCGGGCCGGGCGCGGTTCCGGCGAGCAGGAGCGCGCCCGGGAGCAGGCGTCGCTGGCGCGCTCCAGCGCGCTCATGGCCTCCGGCACGCTGGTGTCGCGGGTGCTGGGCTTCGTGCGGGTGGCGCTGCTGGCCGTCGCCGTCGGCGGCACCTCCGCCGGGGTGGGCGGTCAGGTCTTCGACGTCGCCAACAAGGCGCCGAACAACTTCTACATCCTCGTCGCGGGCGGGGTGCTCAACGCCGTCCTCGTCCCGCAGATCGTCAAGGCGTTCCGGATGCCGGACGGCGGCCGCGAGTTCGTCGACCGGCTCGTCACCCTGGCCCTGCTGCTCATGGGGGCCGCGACGGTCGTCATCACGCTGGCCGCGCCGCTGGTGGTGCGCCTGTACTCCGAGGGCTGGGACGACGACTGGCTGGTGCTGGGCACGGCGATGGCGTTCTGGTGCCTGCCGCAGGTCTTCTTCTACGGCCTCTACACCGTGCTGGGGCAGGTGCTCAACGCCCGCGGCAGCTTCGGCCCGTACATGTGGGCTCCCGTGGTCAACAACGTCGTGGCCATCGCCGGCGTCGCGGTCTTCATCGGCCTCTTCCCCGACGGCGAGCTGCTGGAGGCCGACGCGTGGACGCCGGCGATGGTGGCCCTGCTCGCCGGCACCGCCACCGCGGGCGTCGCGCTGCAGGCCCTGGTGCTGCTGTGGCCGCTGCACCGCGCCGGCTTCCGCTACCGCCCGCGCTTCGGCTTCCGGGGCATCGGGCTGCGCAGCGCCGGCCGCGTCGCCGGCTGGACCTTCGCCGGCGTGCTCGTCGGCCAGCTGGCGTTCGTGCCCACCTCGAAGGTCATGACCTCCGCCGGGCACGCCCTCAACGAGGCGGGGGTCGTCGGCGCCTCGGGCAACTCCTACAGCTACGCCTACCTGCTCTTCATGCTGCCGCACTCGCTGGTGGCGGTGTCGCTGGTGACGGCGCTGTTCACCCGACTCAGCCGCTCCGCGGTCGGCGGCGACGTGGCCGCGGTGCGCCGCGACTTCTCCTCCGGCGCCCGCACGGTGGCCGTCGCGGGAGCGCTGGCCACCTGCGCGTTCGTCGCGCTGGGGCCCGCGCTGGCGGGGGCGATGTTCCCCTCCGGGCACCCCATCGGCCAGGTGCTCGTGGCGATGGCGCTCGGGCTGGTGCCCTTCAGCACCACCTACCTCGTGCAGCGCGTCTTCTACGCCTACGAGGACGCGCGCACGCCGTTCCTCGTGCAGGTCGTCGTGGCCGTCGTGGTCACGGTCGGCAACGTGGTGATCTGGCTGGCCGTGGACCCGCGCTGGCAGGTCGTGGCCATCGGCGCCGCGATGAGCGCGGCCAACGTCGTGGGCTGCGTGCTCGGGCTGGCGCTGCTGCGCCGGCGGCTGCGCGCGCTGGACGGCCGCGGCATCGACGGGCACCGCCTGCTGCGCACGCTGGTGCGGCTGCTGGTCATCTCGGCGATCACCACGGCCGTGGGCCTGCTGGCCGCGCGGGGCGGGCGGCTGCTGGGCGAGGGCCGCCCGGTCGACGTGGCCGTCCTCGTCGGCGGCGGTCTGCTCGTGCTCGCCGTCTTCGTGCTGCTGTGCCGGCTGATGCGGGTGCGCGAGCTGGAGGAGCTCGCGGCTCCGCTGCTGCGCCGCCTACCCCTGCCCGGCCGCCGCTGACGGCTCGGCGCTGCCCCCGGCCTCCCCCGCCCCGCCGCCGGGGCGCTCCGCGGGCCGCCCGCCGACGTCGGTGTGCTCGGCCTCGTCGACGCGGCGGCGCCCGCGCCTGACGGCCCGCACGAGGCCGAGCAGGAGCAGCGCGCCCGCCCCGCCGCCGACGACCGCGCTGATCCAGCCCTCGACGTCGGCGCGGACGTTGAGGTCCACCTCCACGGGGTCGCCGAGGGGGCTGCCTGCGGGGGTGCGCAGCTGGGCCTCGACGACGACGCTGCCGTTGGCCAGGGCCCGCACGGGCACCGCGACCCGCTGCTGGCTGCGGGCGGCGACCGTCTGCCGGGGCACCGCGTCGAGCCGGACGCGGGGGCTGCGCGGGCGCAGCACGAGGTCCACCTGCACCGGGACGCCGAGCTCGTTGACGACGGTGATGGGCAGCTCGCTGCGCTCGGCGGCGAGGTTGCGGACGCTGCCGCCGGCGATGCCCACCGCCCCCGTGAGCGCGGTGAGGGACTCCGACAGCCGCGTGCGGGCGGCGGGCAGCGCGTCGAGGTGGCCGCGCCAGGAGACGCCCAGCAGCAGCAGCGCGGCCCGGCGCTGGTCGGCCAGCGCGGGTTCGTCGCCGCCGAGCGCGCTGGCGAAGTCGTCGACGGCGCCGAGCGAGGAGGCCACGGCGGCCACGTGCCCGGGGGGCAGCGCCGCGCGCGCCAGCGCCGCCGGCAGCGTCGGCGCGCTGCGCGGCACCCCCGGGTCGGGCACCTCCAGCAGCTGCGACAGCGGCTGCCAGCGCGCCCAGCCCGAGTCCTCCAGGTCGCTGACGAGGCGCTCCACGGCCCCCGGTGCGGGAGCGAAGCTGCGGGGGGCCACGAGCAGCAGGCTGCGCGGGTCGCTGGGGCGCTGCAGCGTCGTGGTGGCGACCTCGGCCAGCAGCCGCTGGCGCACGAGGACGACCTGGTCGGCGTCGGCGGCGTCGGCGAGCACGGAGCTGGCGGTGCGGTCGGCCACGAGACCGGTCAGCGCGGTGCCGCCGGCGGTGGGCGTGGCGCGGCCGGCGGGGGTGTAGGTCAGGTCGCCGTCGGGGGCCAGGCAGTCGTCGTCGAGCACGACGGTGCGGGCGCCGGCGCCGGCGGCGAAGGCGAGGACGTCGGTGTCGGCGCTCTGGTCGGCGGGCCAGGCGAGGCCGGTGCGGACGCGGGCCCCGAGCTCGTCCAGCACCCCCTGCCCGGCGGTGGTGGCCTCGGCGAGCAGGGCCGCCCCGTCCGGGGAGCGCTCCAGGGCGACGAGGTCGGGGTCGCCGTGCGGCAGCGCGAGGACGTCGCGGTCGGCGGCGGCCGTGCGCAGGTCCGCCAGCCAGCCCTCGACCAGGCGCGCGGGCTCGCCGGTGCCGCCGCTCGCGGCGGAGCGGGCGGCGGCCACGAGCGCGGGGTCCACGGCCCACGCGGTGCGCGGGTCGGCGCCGGCGGCCAGCAGCCGGCGCAGGCGCCCGTCGCCGGTGGCGCCGACGGCCTCGGCCAGGCCCTCGGCGCTCGCGTCGCGGCCGGCGACCAGCGGCAGCAGCAGCGTGAGCAGCGTGCGGGGCGTCTGCGGCGGGGCGGAGACGAGGAAGGTGCGGGCGATGCCGGCGCGGCCGCCGCCGGCGGTGCTGACCTCGACGGCGGCCGGGTGCGCGCCGGCGGCGGGGCCGAGGGCGGCGGCGGGCAGGGTGAGCACGACCTCGGCCTGCCGCCCGGCGGCCAGGGCGCCGCCGTCGCCGACGACGACCTCCTCGGAGGCGGCGCCGGCGCGGGTGGAGGCGCTGCCGTCGGCGCGGGCCCAGCGGTCCAGCGCGCTGCGGGCCACCGCCGCCGAGCGCTGGGCGACCAGGCGGGCGCGCAGGCCCTCCAGGCGCTCGGCGCCGCGGTTGCGCACGCGGGCGCGCACGGTGATCGTGGCGCGCCCGGGGTCGTCGGCCGCGTACGCGGCGGGGGTGACGTCGAGCAGGACGACGGCCAGCGGCAGCTCGTCGCCGTCCCCGGTGCCCGTGCGGGTGCTCCCGGTGGGGCTCGGGGTGGTGGTGCGGGTGCCGCCGGCGAGCACGGCCGCGCCGGAGAGCCCGGCCAGCAGCTGGCGCCGGGTGGGGGCGGTGCTCACGCCAGCTCGCCCAGCCGCAGCGTCGCGGCCTCGGCCGCACGCCGTTCGTTGGGGAAGGCCAGCCGCTCGTCGAGCTGGCTGAAGGGCACCCACTCGACGTCGATGGCCTCCGCGTCGGGGTCGTTCTCCACGGTGAGGTCGCCGCCGACGGCGCGCAGCAGGAACAGGTGCACGACCTTGTGGATGCGCCGGCCCTCGGCGGAGAACCAGTAGTCGATGCTGCCCAGGGTCTCCACGACCTCGCCGCGGATGCCGGTCTCCTCCTCGATCTCGCGCACCGCCGCCTCCTCGAGGGTCTCCTCGCCCTCGAGGTGACCCTTGGGCAGGCACCACTCCTCGCGGCCGGCGCGGTTGAGCCGGCAGATCACCGCGGCGCGCGGCTCGCCGGTGCTGAGGTCGACGACGAGCCCACCGGAGGAGGTCTCCTGCACGGTGGGCAGCCGCCGTCGCGGCTCCCGGGCAGGTCTGACCATCGGCTCACTGTAGCCAGCCCGGCGCCGGGCTCTGGCAGGCTTGGACCCCGTGCCGACCCCTGCTGGACCCCCCGCCGCACCCGAGGACCCGACCCGCGCGCTCGAGCTGGCGCTGGAGGAGGCGCGCGGGCGCGCCGTGCGCGCGCTCGAACCCGTCATGCCGCTGCTCGTCGACCTCGGCCGGGTCTTCGAGCGGGCGGGCTTCGAGCTGTCGCTGGTGGGCGGGCCGGTGCGCGACGCCTTCCTCGGCCGCCGCTCCGCCGACCTGGACTTCACCACCGACGCCCGCCCCGACGACACCGTCCGGCTGCTGCGGGCCTGGGGCGACGCGCACTGGGAGGTCGGGCGGGACTTCGGCACCATCGGCGCCCGCAAGGGGGACGTCGTCGTGGAGGTGACGACGTACCGCTCGGAGAGCTACGACCCGGCCTCGCGCAAGCCGGAGGTCTCCTACGGCGACGACCTCGTCGGCGACCTGTCGCGGCGCGACTTCACGGTCAACGCGATGGCGCTGCGGCTGCCGTCGCTGGACTTCGCCGACCCGCACGACGGGCTGACGGACCTGGCCGCGGGCCTGCTGCGCACCCCCGGCACGGCGGAGCGCTCCTTCTCCGACGACCCGCTGCGGATGATGCGCGCGGCGCGCTTCGCGGCGCAGCTGCGGGTGCGGGTGGCGCCGGAGGTCGTGGCGGCGATGGCGGCGATGGCGGACCGGATCGCCATCGTGTCCGCCGAGCGGGTGCGCACCGAGCTGGAGAAGCTCCTCGTGGCGGCCGACCCGGTGGCGGGGCTGCGGCTGCTGGTGGAGACGGGGCTGGCCGAGCACGTGCTGCCGGAGCTGCCGGCGCTGCAGCTGGAGATCGACGAGCACCACCGCCACAAGGACGTCTACGAGCACTCGCTGACGGTCCTGCAGCAGGCGATCGACCTGGAGGACGCCCCGGGCGCCCAGGGGCCGGAGGCGGTGCCGGGCCCGGACCTGCTGCTGCGGCTGGCGGCGCTGCTGCACGACGTCGGCAAGCCCCGCACCCGCCGCTTCGAGGAGGGCGGCGGGGTGAGCTTCCACCACCACGAGGTGGTGGGGGCCAAGATGGTCGCCAAGCGGCTGAAGGCGCTGCGCTTCGACGGCGACACCGTCAAGGCGGTGGCCCGGCTCACCGAGCTGCACCTGCGCTTCCACGGCTACGGCGACGGGGAGTGGACGGACTCGGCGGTGCGCCGCTACGTCACGGACGCGGGGCCGCTGCTGGGCCGGCTGCACAAGCTGACGCGCAGCGACTGCACGACCCGCAACGCGCGCAAGGCCAAGCGGCTGTCGGCGGCCTACGACGACCTGGAGGCGCGCATCGCGCGGCTGCGCGAGCAGGAGGAGCTGGACTCCATCCGCCCCGACCTGGACGGCACGCAGATCATGGCGCTGCTGGGCATCGGGCCCTCGCGCACGGTCGGCCGGGCCTACCAGCACCTGCTGGGCCTGCGGATGGAGCGCGGGCCGCTGGGGCCGCAGGAGGCCGAGCGGGAGCTGCGCGCCTGGTGGGCGCAGCAGCCGGAGTCCCGGCCCGCCGAACCCGCCGAGCCCGCCGAGCCCGCGGGCTCCTGACCGCTCGCCCCGCCGCGGTGGGGCGGGCGGTGGGGCTCAGGAGGTGCGGGTGCGGCGGGCGAGCTCGGTGAGGACGCTGCGCTCGAGGACCTGGGCGGCGCTCTCGTCGAGCTCGACGAACTTCACGACTGCCTCGCCGGTGCTCTCGTCCACGCGCAGCACCTCGCCGCGGGCGTGGACCTCCAGGCCCTCGCCGAGCTCGAGGTCGACGTCGACGGTGGTGCGCTCGCCGGGCAGCGCGGTGCCCTCCAGGCGCAGGCCGCTGCGGGAGAAGTCCACGGTGCGGGCGTCGGCGACGCCCTCGCTGGTCGTCAGGTGCACGGGCAGCGAGGCGGGGGCGCGCACGGCGCCGCGGCGGGTCTCCGCGGCGAGCAGCATGACGCCGGTGAGCGCCAGCTCGTCGGCGCGGTGGGCCTGCGCGACGGCCTGGAAGACGGCGTGCGGGACGACGGACTCGCCGTCGCCGGCCTCGGTGCTCACCCAGACGCGCTGGCCGTCGAGGGCCTCGACGGTCTGCGGCGCGGCGGCGACGTGGCTCGTGACGACGAGCCCGGCGGCCCCGGCGGTCCAGGAGCGCACGGTGGCGGTGTGCCAGGACGCCGACGCGCCGGTCTCGGCGGTCGTCGGCATGAGCGTGACCGTCGTGTCGATCGCCGGCCCGTCCGTCATGAGCAGGCTGCCCTGTGCAGCATCCATCCGTCGCTCCCTGGATCATCGCGATCGAGTGACCGCATGAATACGCTACGTCACAGCCGGGGAGCGCTCCATCCGAACGCCGCAGCTCGTCCCGCACCGCCGCCGGGCGGGCGGCTCGGCCATCCCCACCCGTCACTCCCGGCGCAGCAGCCCCACACCGCACCGACGGGGCACCCACCGGGCCGTCGGGGTTAGCGTCGTCCCGTGCCGATCGCCGTCCCGCTCGCGCTCCGCCCGTCCCGCCGCGCACCGCACCCGCCGGCCGACCCGGCGCTGGCCGCGTACCTCAACGAGCAGCTCGCCGCGGCGACCGGCCTGGGCGAGCAGCTGCGCCGCGCCGCGGGCCTGGAGGGGCTGCTGGCCGAGCGCACCACGCTGCTGCGGGTGCGCCGGGAGGTCGCCGCGGACCGCGCGGCCCTGCGCTCGGCGATGCGCCGCCTCGGCGCCCCCACGGACTGGGCCGTCGTCGGCGTCAGCTGGCTGTCGGCCTGCGCCGGTCGCCTGACGCCGCTGCTGCACCGGCTGCCCGTCGTCGAGCGGCTGCCGCTGCCCGCGGCGCACCCCTCCCGGGAGGCGGGCGTCGAGGCGCTGCTCGTGCTCGAGGACGTGCTCGGCGGCCTGCACCGCCGGGCCGTCGCGGCGCGCCTGCTCTCCCGCCTCGTGGCCGACGAGCCCGCCGAGTGGGCCCGCGCGCTGCGCGCGCTCGCCGAGCGCACCCGGGTGCAGCTGGCCGAGGTCGAGGCCGCGCACGAGCGGTGCGCGGCCGCGCTGCTGCGCCGCTGAGCGGCGGCCTGCCTCAGCGGCGCGCCCGCGCCGTGGCCCGGTCGTTGGCCTTGCGGATGCCCTCGACGAGCTCGGCCTTGGTCATCCGCGAGCGCCCCGGCACGCCGAGCTCGCGGGCGATCCGCAGCAGGTGCTCCTTGGAGGCGTGCTCGTCCACCCCGCCCGAGGAGCGGCGGTCGGTGTCCACCCCGCCCTCGGACTGCGGGTCCGAGGGGCCCTTGCGCCCGTCCTCCTTGGGCTGCCAGTGGTCGCCGACCTTCTCGTGGGTGTGCTTGACCGCGCCCCACGCGACCCGGTTGGCGCGCTGCTCGTCGTGGTAGGTCCCCTCGGCGGCGTCGTGCGCCTTCGCGAACGTGCGCTGCGCCTTCTCGTCCGAGCGCCGCAGGGTGCTCGGCAGCTCCTCCTCGACGGGCTCCCCGGACTTCGTCGTCTTCGGCACGACCCTCTCCTCCCGCGCGGCTGTCGTCCCCGCCGACGCTAGGCGCGCGCGGGCGCGGCCACACCCCGGGAGGGGCGCAGCGTGCGCCAGACCACCAGCGCCGCCCCCGCCGTCAGCACCGCGCCGGCGAGCGCGGTGGCGTCCAGGCCGGTGGTGAAGGCGTGCCGCGCGGACTCCAGCAGCGCCGCGCCGTCCGGCAGCCGGCCCGCGACCTCGACGGCCCCGCCGAGGGTCTCGCGGGCGGCGCCGGCCTGCTCGGCGGAGGCGCTCGCGGGCACCTGGACGCCGTTGCGGTAGACGGCGTTGAGCAGGCTGCCCAGGACGGTGGTGCCCAGCACCGCGCCGACCTCGTAGGCCGTCTCGGAGATCGCCGAGGCGGCGCCGGAGCGCTGCGCGGGCGCCGCCGACAGGATCGCGTCGTTGGTGAGCGTCTCGGCCAGGCCCGCGCCGGCGGAGAGCACGACGAAGGCCGCGGCCAGCTGCGCCGCCGCCGCCGCACCGGTGCCCGCGCCGAGGGTGGCGAGCACGGCGTAGCCCGCGGTGCCGAGCAGCAGGCCGGTGCACACGAGGACCTCCAGCCGCAGCCGCCGCGCCAGCCGCGCGGCCAGCAGGCCGCAGCCGAAGGCGGCGACGGCGCCGGGCAGCAGCACCAGGCCCGCCACCACCGGGCGCAGCCCCAGCACCAGCTGCAGGTGCTGGGAGACGGCGTAGAGCATGCCGGTCATCCCGCAGATGCTCATGAGGTTGGCCAGCACGGACGCGCGGAAGACGGGCAGCCGGAACAGGTCGACGTCCAGCAGGGGGTGCGCCAGCCGCAGCTGGCGGCGCACGAAGACGGCGGCGGCGCCCGCGCCGACCGCGAGCGTCAGCGCGGTCGTGGCGTCCGGGCCCTCGGAGGCGAGGTGCTTGACGCCGTGGACCAGGCCGGTGAGCGCGAGGACCGACAGCCCGACGCTGGCCAGGTCGATGCGCGCGGTGGAGCGCGTGCGGGACTCGTCGACGAACAGCGGGGCCAGCACGAGCAGCAGCACCATGAACGGCACGTTGAGCAGGAAGACCGAGCCCCACCAGAAGTGCTCCAGCAGCCAGCCGCCGACGATGGGGCCGAGCGCGCCGCCGGCCGCGAAGCCGCCCGCCCAGACCGCGAAGGCGGTCCGGCGCTGCTCGCGGTGGGTGAAGGTGCTCTTCAGCAGCGACAGCGTGGAGGGCATGAGGGTCGCGCCGGCGACGCCGAGCGCCACCCGCCCGGCGACGAGGGCCGCCGCGGAGGGCGCGAAGGCGGCCAGCGCGGAGACGACGCCGAAGGCGGCGCCGCCGACCAGCAGCAGCTTGCGGGCGCCGAAGCGGTCGCCGAGGCCGCCCATCGTCACCAGCAGGCCGGCGATGGCCAGCGAGTAGCCGTCGACGATCCACAGCAGCTGGGTGCCGCTGGGCGCCAGGGCGGTGCTGATCTCCGGCAGCGCGAAGCTCAGCACGGTCATGTCGACGGAGATCAGCAGCACCGGCAGCACGAGCACGGCGAGCGCGCCGCGCTGGCGGGCGGTGGTGCGCGGCGGGGTCTGCAGGGTGGCGGAGGGGTTCATCGTCTCGTTCCTCGGGAGCGGGTCACGAGGACTGTACCGTCCAGACGGTACAGCTGGCGAGTCGTTACCCTCCGCGGGTGACCCGAGACCCCGCCGCGACCCGTGACCGGCTGCTGGACGCCTTCGCCGAGCTCGTCGCCTCCACCGGGGCGCGCTCGGCGACGCTGGAGGCCGTCGCCGCCGCGGCCGGGGTCTCCAAGGGCGGGCTGCTCTACCACTTCGGCTCCAAGGACGCCCTCGTCGACGGCCTGCTCGGGCGGATGACCGCGCTCGCGGCCGACGACCTGGAGCGCATGCGCACCGCCCCCGAGGGCGCTGCCGAGTACTACGTGCGCACCTCCGCCGTCGAGGGCGGGGCGCTGAGCGCCGACGCGGCGCTCTCGCGCTCGATCATCGCGGCGCTGCGGCTGGCCCAGGAGGGCGACCAGCGGGCCGTGGCCGCGTACGCGGGGATGATCGGCGCCTGGCGCGAGGCCATCGAGGAGCAGGTCGGCGACCCGGTCCTGGCCCGCGTGCTCCAGCTCGTCGGGGACGGCCTGTGGGCCTCCTCGTCGATGGGCGTGCCGACCCCCGACCTCGCCGACGTCGTCGCCCGCGTGCGCGTCCTCGTCGAGGGCGCCCGGACCGCGGGCGCCAGCCGCCACGCCGACGGGCGCCCCTGAGCCACCCGATCGGCGCATCCGGCCCGCCCGGCGCGCTGCCGATCACTGCTCGAGGACGGATCCCGGCGCGGGCGCGGCGGGCTCGACGGGGACGACGGGCACGAGGAGGCGCGGTGCAGGTCCAGCAGGCGGGCCCGGGGGACCGGTCCGCGCGCAGCCTGCCCGACCCCGGCTGCGGCGTGCGGCTGGAGGAGCTGCTGGAGCTGGTGAGCGACTCCGTCGTCCGCATCGCCGCCGACGGCACCGTGCTCTCCCTCAACCCCGGTGCGCAGCGGCTGTTCGGCGTCGAGGCCGAGCAGGTGGTCGGCCGGCACGTGCGCTCCCTGAGCCGCTTCGAGGACACCGACGCCTTCCTGGAGGAGCTGGGCACCGCGCTGCGCGCGGGCCGCTCCTGGCGCGGCGTCGAGGTGCGGGTCACCACCCGCGCCGGTCGCGAGGTCGTCGTGGAGACCTCGGCCACGGCGCTGCGCGACGCCGCCGGCGGGTACGCGGGCGCGGTCGTCGTCAGCCGCGACGTCACCCCCGTGCGCGAGCTGGAGCAGTCGCTGCGCGCCGCCACGCGGGCGCTGCGCGAGCGCGCCACCCAGGCCGTGCAGGCCACCCGCCGCGACGCGCTCACCGGCGTCGCGGCCCGCAGCCTGCTGCAGGAGCGGCTGGCCGCGGCGCTGGCCCGCTGCGACGGCGAGGGCGGTGGCGGGGGCGACGGCGGGGGTGGCGAGGCGGGTGGCGGTGGCGGGGACGCCTCCGTGCACGTGCTGCTGGCCGACCTGGACGGCTTCCGCGCCGTCAACGACTCCTACGGCCTGGCCACCGGCGACGCCCTGCTCATCGCCTTCGCCGCGCACCTGCGCGCCGCGCTGCCGCCCAGCGCCACGGCGGGCCGGCTGGGCGCCGACGAGTTCGCCGTCGTGCTGCCCGGCGCCGGCGACGAGCAGGCCCGCCGCATCGCCGAGCAGGTGCGCGGCTGGTCGCCGCCGAGCCCGCTGCCCGCGCGCGGCCGCCGCTCCGAGGACGTGCCCGTGCGGGCCAGCGTGGGGCTCGTGCGGGCCACCGACGCCGAGTGCCGCTCGCCCTTCGACACCGGGGTGCGCGCGGTGCTGCTGCGCGCCGAGGAGGCCGTCCTGGCCGCCAAGCGCTCCGGCGCGACCGCACCCGCCGCGGAGCCCGCCGCAGAGCCCGCCGCTCAGGCGGGCTGGGAGCGGGCCTCGTCGGCGGCGACGAGCTCGGCGTAGCGCCCGCCGCGCGCCAGCAGTTCGGCGTGGGTGCCGCGCTCGGCGACGCGGCCGCGCTCGAGCACGACGATCTGGTCGGCCCCGCGCACGGTGGACAGCCGGTGCGCGATGGTGATGGTGGTGCGCCCGCTCGACAGCTCCTGCAGGGCGGAGGCCATCGCCTGCTCGGTGCGGGTGTCCAGCGCGGACGTCGCCTCGTCCAGCAGCAGCACCGGGGGGTCGCGCAGCACCGTGCGCGCCAGCGCGATGCGCTGCTTCTCCCCGCCGGAGAAGCGGTAGCCGCGCTCGCCGACCACGGTGTCGTAGCCGTCGGGCAGCGCCGAGAGCACGTCGTCGACCTGGGCGATCCGCGCGGCCCGGCGCAGCTCCTCGTCGGTGGCGTCGGGCTTGGCGAAGCGCAGGTTGTCGGCGACGCTGGCGTGCAGCAGGAAGGTCTCCTGGGTGACCACACCCACCGCGTCCGACAGCGAGCGCGCGGTGACCTCGCGCACGTCGGCGCCGTCGATGCGCACCGAGCCGGCGTCCACGTCGTACAGCCGCGCCAGCAGGTAGCCCAGCGTGGTCTTGCCGGAGCCGGTCGCGCCGACGACGGCCAGCGAGGTGCCGGCGGGGACGTCGAGGTCGATGCCGCTGACGGTGGGGCGCTCGGCGCCGGGGTAGGCGAACTCGACGCCGCGGAACTCCACGTGCCCGCGGGGGCGGCGCAGCTCGACCGCGCCCGGCCGCTCGACGACCTCCGGCGGGGTGTCCAGGTACTCGAAGACCCGCGCGAACAGCGCCATCGAGGCCTGCAGCCGCACGAGGATGCGCAGCAGCGCGCCCAGCGGGCGGAACAGCTGCCCCTGCAGGGTGACGAGCGCGACGAGGGTGCCGATGCTCAGGGCGCTGCCGGTGCCGCGCAGCCACCCGCCCAGCAGGTAGGTCAGCGCGGGCACGGCGGCCATGGTCAGCGTGATGAGCGACCACTGCCAGCGGCCGGCCATCTCCGAGCCGACCTCCAGGCGGGCCACGTCGTCGGACTGCCGGGTGAAGCGGCCGACGACCTCGGGGGTGCGCCCGGTGGTGCGGGTCAGCAGGATCCCGGAGATCGACAGCGTCTCCTCGACGGTCGCCGACATCTCGGCGAGCTGGCGCTGGCGGCGGCCGGTGATGCGCCGGCGCAGCCGGCCGACGCGGCGGTTCAGCCACACCGACAGGGGCAGCACGACGAAGGAGAACAGCGCCAGCCGCCAGTCCAGGGCGAGCATCGCGACGACGGTGACGACGACCGTCGCGACGTTGGAGACCAGGTCGGCGCCGGTGCTGGTGACGACGGTCTGCATGGCGCCGACGTCGTTGGCGATGCGCGACTGCACCTCGCCGGTGCGGGTGCGGGCGAAGAAGCCCAGCGACATCCGCTGCAGGTGCGCGTAGAGGGAGACCCGCAGCCCGTGCATGACGGCCTGCCCCACGCGGGTGGTCAGCAGGCCCTGGACGACGTCGAGCACGGTGCTGACGGCGGCGATGCCGACGAGGCCGGCGGCCAGCTGCGCGAGCAGGCGCAGGTCCTGCTCGGGCAGGGCCACGTCGACGACCTCGCGGATGAGGAAGGGCGCGGCGACGCCGGCGACGGCGGAGGCGCCGATGAGCACGGCGACGGCGCCGAGGGTGCGCAGGTGGGGGCGGAAGAGCCGCAGCACGCGCACCAGCTCGGCGCGGCTGGGGCGGTCGGCCTCGGCGTTCTCGGCCTTCGTCGGGCGGAAGGGGTCGCGGCTGGGGTCTCCGCGCACGGGCACCTCGATCCTCGCGGGCACCTCTCGGTGAGGAAGCCTCACGATGAGGGTACCTCAGCGTCCCGGTACGCTCACCCCGTGGACGCCGACCCGACCGAGCTCGTCGAGACCCTGCGCTCGGTGCAGTGGCGCCTGCGCCGCCACGCCCACGCCGACGTCGAGGACCTGGGCATCACCCCCGCCCAGGGGCGGGTCCTGCGCACCGTCGCGCGCAGCGCCGCCCCGCCGCGCATGGGCGAGGTCGCGGCGCAGCTGCACATCGCCCCCCGCTCCCTGACCGACCTCGTGGACCCGCTGGAGCAGGCCGGGCTGCTGCAGCGCCTGCCCGACCCCGACAACCGCCGCTCGCTGCTGCTGCGGGTGACCCCGCGCGGGGCCGACGTGCTCGGGGAGCTGCGCCGCCGCTCGCACCGCACCGCCGTCGGGGCGTTCGCCGTCCTGGCCCCGGACGAGCGCGCCACCCTGCTCGCGCTGCTGCGCCGCGTCGAGGAGGCGCTGCCCGCCCCGCCCCCCTGAGCCCCCTCCCCGGGTCGGGGGGGGGGGGGGGGGGGGGGGGGGGGGGGGCGGCGGGGGGGGGGGGGGGGGGGGGGGGGGGGGGGGGGGGGGGGGGGGGGGGGGGGGGGGGGGGGGGGGGGGGGGGGGGGGGGGGGGGGGGGGGGGGGGGGGGGGGGGGGGGGGGGGGGGGGGGGGGG
>NZ_JBJLSF010000063.1:0-28568 GCF_050871885.1 Kineococcus aridisoli
CGCCGAGCTCGGCGCGGGCCGAGAGGAGCTGATCGAGGTGGCCCGGCTCGCGCTGACGGTCCTCGCTCCCGCCGGTCACGGGTCGCTCCACCGGTAGTCCGCTCCGGGTTGGTTCCTGGTCGCAACGGCGTGGTCGCAACGGCGTGGTGGTCGGCACGCCCGGGGTGTCGTCGCAGGGTGAGCCGACCGCGGTGGAGACCTCGCGGGTGCCCAGCCGCGTCTCAGGCGGTGCGCCGAGGACCTGACGGACCAGGTCGAGGTCGCTGAGGGTACGTGGCGCAGGACCGGACTGCCCGGCGAACCGCGCGTGCGGGATGCTGGAGGGCATGACGGTCAGCGACGACATCGGCCCCGGCGCCGACCCCGGTCCCGGCCTCCTGCGGGCTGCGGCGGTCCACGCCTGGTCCCTGGACCGCACCCTGGGCCGGTTCCGGGCCGGGACCACCGCCGCACCCGCTGGGCTGCCGCTGCTCGAGCTGCCCGCGGCGCTGCGCGAGCACGGCTACCGCACCGTGCAGCTGTGCCACTTCCACCTCCCGCACCGCGACGGCACCTACCTCGCCGAACTGCGCGCGGCGCTGGCCGAGGCCGGGGTCGTGCTGGACGCGTTCCTGGTGGACGACGGTGACCTGACGCATCCGAGCGAGGCCGCGCGCGAGGAGGCGTGGATCTCCTCCTACCTCGCCGACGCCACCGCTCTGGGGGCCGACCGCATCCGGGTGGTGGCCGGCCAGACGCGCACCGACACCGCGCAGGCCGACAGCTGCGCGGCGCTGGGGCGCATCGCCGCCCGTGCCGGGGACCTGCGCGTGGTCACCGAGAACTGGCGGGACGTGATGCGCGACGCCGCGGACGTCCGGGCCGTCCTCGACCCCCTCGCCGGGGCGGTGGGACTGCTGGTGGACCTGGGGAACTGGACCGGCCCGGGCAAGTACGCCGACCTGGCCGAGGTCACCCCCTACGCGGAGACCTGCCACGCCAAGGCGCACTGGGACGGGAGCGAGATCGACGAGGCGGACTACCGCAAGAGCCTGTCGGCGATCCTCGACGCCGGGTACACCGGTCCGCTGGCCCTGGTCTACGACGCGGTCGACGACGACGAGTGGGCGGGGCTGGCCGTCCAGCGCGCGATCGTCGAGGACCTCCTGCGCTGACCCGGACGAGCACCTGCAAGCGGTGTCGGCGGCGGGCGATGAGCACGTCGACGCCGTCGCCGATCGCGCCGTGAGTGCGAGGCCGGCGGGTGGTCGGGCGCTGCTGCGGTGGCGGTGCGCGCGGCTCGGGGAGGTCGGCGACGGCTCGGGGAGTCAGTGCGGTGATGCGCGAGCAGCGCTGGCCCGGTGGCGGTTGCGCACCAGGCCCAGCAGCAAGCAGGCTCCCCACAGGGCGAACAGCGGATCCCACAGCAGCAGGTGCCCGAGCATGCTCGCCCGGTCCACCGGCCCCGGGACGTGGAGGAGGCCGGACAGGACCAGTGCGGCGCTCACGGTGTTGACCGCGCCGTAGAGCAGCAGGAAGCTGCCGCCGATCCAGCTCGCAGCGCGCACGGGCCGGCGCAGCCGGGGCAGCCGGCCCTCGTGCACGAGCAGCGGCAGCACCGCGGCCAGGGCCTTGACCGCGGCGATCAGGGCCAGCGCCAGGAAGGCGACCAACGGGCCGTGGGCCTTCAGGGTGTCGGCGGGCGCACCGACGGTCTGCAGCAGCCAGGTGCCGCCGAAGGCCCAGTACAGGCTGCTGGTCGCGTGCAGCAGGCCCGCGGCGGCCGCTACCTGCAGGGCACGGCCTCCGGGGGGCGTCGTCACCTCGGCCACGGTAGTCGCGGCGCGGCGCGGAGGGCGCGGCGCGGCTGCTCGGAGGTGTCAGCCGATCCGCTCGGCCGGGGAGACGACGCTCCCCTCCGGTCCGCGCACGTACGCGATCCGGCAGGTGCCCTCGTACTGGCCCAGGCCGCCGACCAGGGCGTACCCGTCCGCGGCCAGCCGCTGGGTGGTCGCGTCGAGGTCGTCGACTCCGAAGGCCACGTTGCGCAGTCCCGGCTCGTTGGCCATCGCGGTGGGCGGGCCCGGCTGGTCGTCCGGCTGGTGCTGGGGCTCCTCGAAGCTGGACGGAGTTCCAGCAGGGTGCCGCCTCGGGGCGATGGGGAAGGCGCTCACCAGTTCGAGGTCGGCGACGGTGATGCCGACGTGGTCGAAGCGGCGGATCGACGGCACCGGGGTTCCCTCCGGAGCCGCTCAACACTCACTCATCCACTCACTGCCGGCGGCGCTGTTCGTCCGTGGACGGGCCGCCCGCCGCCATCACCACCGGGACAGGTGGCAGGGGTGGATCCCATCGGTACGAGCGCTGCTCGGCCGGTGGTGATCGAACCCGCAGCGCGCCACGACCGCGCGCCCTCCAGGGGCCGCGTGGTGGCAGCGGGTGCCCGCACTGACCTGGCCGCGGAGCGGGCGGTGGTGCGAGCGGTGGTGACCGGACCGGGAGCGGTGCTCGACACGTCGTCGCCACCCCTTCGAGTCCGTCGTCACGTCAGGGCGTCTGTGCCCGCAGGCCGTCGAGCAGGACCTGCACGTGCCGCTGGACGCGCTCGTCGTCCTCGGCGACCGGCGCCAGCCCGGCGGCCAGCCCGAGCAGCAGCAACCTGATGTCGTCGGCGTCGACGTCGGAGCGCACGACACCTGCCGCGCGAGCCCGCCCCAGCAGGCACCCGACCGCCTCGTCCAGCTGTGCAGCCGCTCCTGTGGTCGGAGCGCAGCCGGCTCCACCGCCGGTGACGGTCGCACACACGGCGGGGTCGTCCAGCAGTCCGCGCACCACGCTGCCGACCACGCGGGCGAAGCCCCTCCCCGGCTCCTCGTCGCTGGCGGCGCTGCGGACGTCGGCCGCCAGTCGGTGCGCGCCCTCTTCGCCGAGGGCGGCCAGCAGCGCCTGCTGGGTGGGGAAGTGGCGGTAGACGGTGCCGGTGCCGACCCCGGCCAGCCGTGCCAGGTCCTTCATCGCAGGCAACGGCGCCCCGCCTCGCAACTGCTCGCGGGCCGCAGCGAGCACCTGCGCCCGGTTGCGCGCGGCGTCGGAGCGCCGCGGTCCGCCCGGGCCTGCGGGGTCCGGCCTGACCGGGTCCGGGTTCGTCACGCCATCGAGGGTAGAGGAGCGGCCCGCGGTTGTGGAATCCGTTCCGGTTGTGTCACGCTGGGGAACCGGAACGAATTCCACTTCTGGAGGTCGCGGTGCCGCTCGCCCCCGTCCCCTTCACGCCGCAGCACGTGCCCGACCAGCGCGGGCGGACCGTCGTGATCACCGGCGCCTCCAGCGGCCTCGGCGAAGCGCTCGCCGGCACCCTGGCCGCCGCCGGCGCCCACGTCGTCATGGCCGTGCGCTCCCTGGACAAGGGTGCCGCCGTGCGCGCGTCGCTCGCCCGCACGGCCCCGCGCGAGCACCTCGAACTGGCCGAGCTCGACGTCGCCGACTTCGACAGCGTCCGCCGCTTCGCCGCCACGATGGCCGGCCGGCGCCTGGACGTCCTGGTCAACAACGCCGGCGTGGGCAACATCGAGCACCGCATCAGCCTGCAGGGTCACGAGGTCCAACTGGCCACCAACCACCTCGGCCCGGCGCTGCTCGCCCGGCTGCTGCACGAGCAGCTCGCCGGCGCGTCCGATCCCCGCATCGTCACCACCGGGTCCAACCTCTACCGGCACCTCCCGGTGCGCCTGGGCCCGCAGGACCTCGACGGGCGGCGGCGCTACTCCCGCAACGGCACCTACGTGCGCACCAAGACGCTGCACATGCTCTGGGCCGTGGAGCACCAGCGCCGGCTCAGCGCCGCCGGTTCGCCCGTGCGCTCGATCGTGGCCCACCCCGGGATGGTGACCACCCCCATGAACACAGCCCTGACCTCTCGCCGCGACCGTGCGCTGGCGGCGGTGCTCGGCCGGCTGTGGGGGGCGCGGGATCCGGGGCAGGGTGTGCGGCCGCTGCTGTTCGCGGCCACCTCCCCGGACGTCGACCCGCACCTGTTCCCGGGACCCGTCGGAGCCCGGGACGACGCCCTCGTCGGCTTCGAGGCGTTCCGGGCTCCGGTGACCGATGAGGCGCTGGCTGCTCTGGTGTGGAGGAGCACGGCCGAGACGACCCTCGTGGGCCGCGTCGCCGGTCGCTGAGAAGCCGTTGCAGAAGTCGGCGGAGGGCGCGCGGGCGTGTCGTGGTGAGGCGGGCGCAGCCCGGTCCGCACGGCCGTCGAAGCCGCGGTCGAGCTCCGCCGGCCGATCAGCGACGAGCTGTGGGAGTTGCTCGAGCCGCTGGTACCACCACCTCCGCCAGCGGTGCTCCCCTGGCGGAGGTGCCCCCTCGAGCTCGACCACGGATCCAGCTGGGCGTGCTGGCGCCGACTGACGGGCCCGAACCCCGCGGAGACAGGTCGATGTCGGGCTGAGGATGTTCCTGCGTGCGGGGGAGGAGCACCACCTGCTCGTCACCGCCGAGGGCATCGTGCTCCCCGGCGCCGACCATCAGGCGCCGTCGGCGACGCGCTGCTGGCCCTGCCGCCCGTGCCCGTGGTGCTCAGCCACCGCGACCTGCGCGAGGGGCAGGTCCTCGTGCACTTCCCGGAGTCGGGGCGCAGCGGAGGTGGGGCGGACTCCAGGCCCCCCGCGGTGACGTTCCTCGACGTCGACACGGCCGCGCACGCCGACCCGTGCCTGGACGCGGCGAACCTGCTGGCCCACCTCGACCTGGCGCTGGTGCGCGGCGCCGCGCCGGCGGCGCTGCGCGCGGGGCTGCGGGAGGGCTGGGCGGTGTGCGGGCACCCGTTGCTGGACTCGCAACCGCAGCGGCTGGCGCTGTGGCGGACGGCCGCGCGCCTGCGGCTGGTGGCGGTCCACGCCTTCCGCGGACCGGTGCGGAACCTCACGCACTGGATCGGCTGCCGCGCGCTGCGCTGACCGGTGCGGCGCGGCGCAGTCAGCAGGGCCACTGCCGTCAGCAGGGCCACCGCCGTCAGCGCCGCTGAGCCCGACCCGCCCGGCGCCCGGGTGGAGCATCCGGCGCCGGCAGCGGACTCCGCATCCGCAACCGGCCCGGCGCTCAGCCCGCTGCCGGTCGAGTGCTCGGCTCAGTACTTGGCGGACTGACCGCCGTCGACGGGGATGACGCCGGCGTTGACGTAGCTGGCGTCCTCGCTGAGCAGGAAGGCGACCACCGAGGCGATCTGCTCGGCCTGGCCGTGACGCTTGGTCGAGTCGACCTGGATGGACTGCTCGGCGGCCTCGGGCGGGTTGGCCGCGTCCAGCTGGCGCGTGGAGTTCTCGACCATGGGGGTCCAGATGGTGCCGGGGGCGATGGCGTTGGTGCGGACGCCGTGCTGGCCGTACTCGATCGCGGAGTTGCGGGTCAGGCCCACCACGCCGTGCTCGGCGGCGGCGTAGCCGGGCTGGTTGCCGATGCCGCGGATGCCGCCGACGCTGGCGGTGTTCACCACGTATCCGGAGCCCGGCTCGCGCATGACCTTCAGCACCTTCTCCAGACCCAGGAGGACCCGCGCAGGTTGACGGCGCAGACGCGGTCGAACTCGGCGGCGGCGAAGTCCTCGGTGAGGTTCTGGCGGCCTTCGATGCCGGCGTCGTTGAAGAAGCCGTCGATGCGCCCGAAGCGCCGCAGGGTGGCGGCGACGTGGGCGTCGACGTCGCCTTCCTGCGAGACGTCGGCGACGACGGGGAGCACCTGCGCCGTCGGAGGGGGGCGCTGACGGCGGTGGCCGTCCCGTGCAGGCCCTGCTCGGAGGTGTCGACCAGGGCGAGGGGGGCGCCTTCGGTGGCCAGGTGCACCGCGGCGGCGCGCCCGAGGCCGGAGCCGGCGCCGGTGATGAGGACGGTGCGGTCGCTGGAGCGGTCCATGGAGCAGTCCCTTCGGGTGTGTGCGGTTGCCGCACGCGGCGACGACCGTCGTTGACCGCCCGCTGCTGCCACGCCCTGATGCGACACCCGTCGGAGACGCTGCACCTGTACTCGAAGTCTCCACCGGGCAGGGTGGGCCGTCCGGCGCCTCGCTGGACGAGGTCCCCTCGCCGGCTCGGGCCGCTCGTCGAGCGAGAGCCGAGTCGCGCCCGGATACGCTGAGCCGGTGACTCCTGCCGCCAAGTCCTCGCTGCGCGCGCTGGGGTCCATCGAGCTGCAGACCCGCCGCGAGCTCATCCACGCCCGCCTGCGCGAGGCGATCAGCTCCGGCGACCTGGCGCCGGGCACCCACCTGGCTGAGGTCGACCTCAGCGAGGCCCTCGGGGTCAGCCGGGGGACGCTGCGCGAGGCGCTGCGCCAGCTGCAGCAGGAGGGGCTGCTGAGCGCGGACGCGCGTGGGCGGCTGTCGGTGCGGGTGGTCACCGAGCAGGAGGTGGAGGAGATCTTCAGCGTGCGCCATGCGCTGGAGAGCCTGGCGCTGGAGCTGATCTGCGCTCGCGAGGACCGCGCGCCGCTGGTGGCGCAGGCGCGCCGGCAGCTGGAGAGCCTGCGCGAGGCCGAAGGAGACTTCACCGCCCAGCTCGATGCGGACCTGGCCTTCCACGAGCGCATCTGCGAGCTGAGCGGCAACAGCACGTTGCTGCACAGCTGGCGCTCGGTCAGCGGTCTGGCCCGGGCGGCGATCACCGCGGCCGGCTCGCAGACCGCGGTGCACAACATGGCCTACCAGCGCCACGCCCCGATCGTGGACTACCTGCAGGCGGGCGACGCCGCTGGAGGCCGGGACTTCCTGCGTCAGCACATGCACGACGCCGCCCGGCTGATCGAGCAGCGCATGCGCCAGCGCGCGGAGTCCGCCGCCGGCTGAGCCGGCGGTCGGCTCGACCGGCGGTCGACTGAGTTGGCGGTCGACTGAGCTGGCGGCGGACCGGCCCCACGGCCGCTGGCTGAGCCCGAGCCGTCCACGTTCGGCTCGGTCAGCCGCGCCCATGCGCGGGCACGACGGACTGATCACGGTGGACCAATCACGGCACCTGGCTTGACACGCTCGCGCAGCGCCGTGCGACAGTACCCATGTCCTACTGTTGACAGTAGAACGTGACGATCCAGAGCAGGACCGTCCACCGTCGAAGGAGATGGCAGTGAGCGCAACGAGCACACGGGTCCTGGGGACCGAGCACAAGAAGCGGGTGGCCGTCGGCAGCGCCGTGGGCACCACGGTGGAGAACTACGACTTCATCGGCTACGGCACCGCCGCCGCCCTGTACTTCGGTGATGCCTTCTTCCCCGACAGCGACCCCACCACCGCCCTGCTGCTCTCCTTCGGCACCCTGGGCATCGGCTTCGCCGCCCGCCCGCTGGGCGGCATCATCGGCGGCTACCTGGGCGACAAGATCGGCCGCCGCCCGGTGCTGATCACCTCGCTGCTGATCATGGGGGTGGCCACCGTCCTCATCGGCGCCCTGCCGACCTACGAGACCGTCGGCATCCTCGCTCCGATCCTGCTGGTCACCGTCCGCGTCATCCAGGGCCTGGCCTTCGGCGCCGAGTGGGGCGGCGCGATCCTGATGACCTACGAGCACGCCCCCTGGAAGCGCAAGGGCGCCTTCACCGCCATCCCGCAGGCCGGCTTCCCGCTGGGGCTGCTGCTGGCCAACCTGGCCTTCCTGGCCAGCGCGAGCCTGCCGGGCAGCTGGGCCTGGCGGGTGCCGTTCCTGCTCAGCTCCGTCCTCATCGTCGCCGGCATGTACATCCGCCTGAAGGTCGAGGAGTCCCCCGACTTCGAAGACGCCAAGCACAGCGGTGAGCTGGTGAAGAACCCGCTGGCGCAGGTGGTCCGCCAGGACTGGCGCAACCTGGTGCGCGCCTTCGGCCTGCGCATCGCCGAGACGGCCGGTTACGCGGTCTCCATCACCTTCGTCACCTCCTACGTGCAGCAGAACGACCTCGCCGAGCGCCCCCAGACGATCCTGGCCATCGTCATCGCCGCCCTCCTCGGCTTCCCCGCCACCTTGCTGTGGGGGCGCCTGACCGACCGCGTCGGCCGCAAGCCCGTCTACGCCTTCGGCACCGCGCTGATGCTGCTGTTCGGCATCCCGATGTTCCTGCTGCTCAACACCGGCCAGCTGGGCGCGATCATCGCCGTGTTCGTCATCGCCTTCACCCTGTGCCAGAACTCCCTGGCCGGCGCGCAGGGCGCCTGGTTCGCCGAGCTGTTCTCCACCGCCACCCGCTCCTCGGGTGCCTCGCTGGCCTACCAGCTGGCCGCGGTGGTCTCCGGCTTCACCGCCTTCTGGGCCGTCTCCCTCTACGACACCTACGGCTGGGTGGGCCCGGCGGTGCTGTTCATGGTCTACGGCGCCATCGGCCTGATCGCCACCCTGGCCACCCCCGAGACCAACGGGCCCGCCCACCGCGCCGAGATCGAGCGCGCCACCGCAGCCGCCCTGGCGCACAGCGAGGCCACGCACAGCGAGGCGCCGAGCGCCGCCTCCACCACGCGTTCCTGACGCACCCGAGAACTCGCGCACCGCGAACTCGCATCCGCGAACCGCGCGGCCAGACCTTCCGCTGACACCTCCGCCTGCACTCGCTGCCCGAAGAAGAGGACCGACATGAGCTACCAGACCGGCATCGGCCAGCGCACCGCCGTGGTCACCGGCGCTGCCTCCCCCCGCGGCATCGGCTTCGCCACCGCCCACCGCTTCGCCGCCGAGGGCTGGGCCGTGGCGCTGCTGGACGTCGACCAGGCCGGCGCCGAAGCCGCCGCCGACAAGATCGCCAGCGAGTTCGCCGTCCCCGTGCTCGGGCTGGGCGCCGACGTCACCGACGCCGCCTCCCTGGCCCGCTGCGTGCAGGCCATCGCCGCCTCCGACCTGCCCGTGGTCGGTGCCCTGGCCAACATCGCCGGTGTCGCCTCGCCCGTGCCGTTCCTGGACGTGGACCTGCGCGAGTGGAACCGGGTGATCGGCGTGAACCTCACCGGCACCTTCCTGGCCTGCCAGGCCTTCTTGCCGCAGATGATCGACGGCGGCTACGGGCGCATCGTGAACATGTCCTCCGTCTCGGCCCAGCAGGGCGGCGGGGTCTTCTCCAAGACCCCGTACTCGGCGGCCAAGGCGGGTGTGCTGGGCCTGACGCGCTCGCTGGCGCGGGAGATGGCCCCGCACGGCATCACCGTCAACGCACTCAGCCCGGGTGTGGTGGACACCGACATCCGCGCCGGCGCCACCGATGCGGACAACGAGGCGCGCCTGGCCGCGGCGGTGCCGCTGGGCCGCCAGGGCACCCCCGAGGACATGGCCGCCCTCATCGTCTTCCTCTCCAGCCAGGACGCCTCCTACCTCACCGGCACCACCCAGAACATCAACGGCGGTTCCTACATCGCCTGAGCGGTGACCCGATCGCCTGAGCAGCAACCCACCCAGAGTTCCGGACGGAGCACGGCAGTGAGCGTGAACGCACCCCAGCAGGCAGCCCGGCAGACGGCGGCCCGGCAGGAGGCGGCCCGGCGCGTGGGCATCTCCACCATCACCTTCCGCTTCCGCCCGCTGCAGGAGGCGCTGCACCTGATCGCTGCCACCGGCGCGCTCGAGGTGGACCTGGGCGCCATCCCGGCCGTCACCGACCACGTCCCGGTGCCCTTCACCGGTGACCCGCAGGACCACGTCAGCGCCCTGGCCGAGCACGGCCTGCGCGCGGGGGCCGTCAACTCCGACGTCGGCCCGCTCAACGACCCCGCGCTGGAGGCGGCGACGCTTCAGGCGACGGTGCGCCCCCTGGTGGCGCTGGCCGCCGCCACCGGCGCCGCGCTGATCGTGCCGTGCGGCGGGCCGTCGTGGCAGCCGCACGTCGACGAGGAGGCCGACCTGGCCCGCATCGTGACCAACCTGCGGCTCATCTCCCGCCTGTGCACCGAGCAGGGGGTGCGCCTGCTGGTGGAGGTGCTGCACCACCGCCGCTACGTGCACGACGTGCAGCGCGCCGACCGCGTCCTGGAGGCGCTGGGCCCCGAGGAGATCGGGCTGCTGCTGGACACCTCGCACGTGGTCGCCTCCGGTGACGACGTGGTCGCCTGGGCGGTGCGGCAGGCCCACCGCGTGGAGCGGGTGCACCTGCGCGATGCGGTCCCGGGCGACCTCAACGTAGGCATCGGCCGCGGCCACGTCGACTTCCGCGGCGTGCTGAGCGTGCTGGAGACCGGCGGTTTCGCCGGGACCTACGTGCTGGAGCTGGAGACCCACGACATCGCCGAGGAGGAGCGCGAGGCGGACGCGCAGCGCTCCTTCGACGAGGTCGTCGCCCTGCTGGCGAGCGTGGCTCCTCGCTGACCGGCGCGCTGAGCGTTGGCCCGTCGTCGTCCCTCCGGGGGGGGCGGGCGGTTGCGGCCTTCGAGGTTCATGCAGGAGGACGTCGTGACGTGGCGCCCGTCGATGGTGCACCGCTGGTGAGGTGGTTCCTCACCTGCCGGCTCAGGTGCTCGGCCAGCTGGGCGGCCGGAACCGGCCGTGACCAGTGGTAGCCCTGCGCCAGCTGACAGCCCAGCTCGTGCAGCACCTGCGCATCTTCGGCGCTTTCCACCCCCTCGGCGACGGTTTCCAGCCCCAGCGCCTCGGCCAGCCCGATGATGGTGCGCACCAGCGCGGTGTCCTCACCCTGGCTCATGGACTGCACGAACGAGCGGTCCACCTTCAGCACGTCCACCGGCAGCTGGCGCAGGTAGGCCAGCGAGGAGTAGCCGGTGCCGAAGTCGTCGACGGCGATGCGCACCCCGTGCGTGCGCAAGGCAGCCAGCACCTGGCGCGCCTGCTCACCCTCGCGCACCAGCACCGTCTCGGTGATCTCCAGCACCAGCGCCTGCGCGGGCAGTCCGCTCTGGTGCAGCACGCGCCGCACCTCGTCGGCCAGGCCGGGGCGCAGCTGCGCCACCGACAGGTTCACCGCCACCGTCAGCTCCCCGTGCCCGCCGGCGCGCCAGCGGGCGGTCTGCGCGCACGCCTGACGCAGCACCCAGCTGCCCACCGCCTCGATCGCACCGCTGGCCTCGGCCAGGGCGATGAAGCGGTCGGGGAGGAGCAGCCCGCGCTGCGGGTGCTGCCACCGCACCAGCGCCTCCACACCGGTGGTGCACCCGTCGGCCAGACGCACCGTCGGCTGGTAGTGCAGCACCAGCTGACCCGCGGGCGCCGCGCACGCCAGGTCCGCCTCCAGCTCCAGACGCTCGGTGCGCGCCTGGTGCATCGAGCGCTCGAAGAGGACCACCGTCGGGTCCTGCGTCGGGCGCGGAGTGCTCTTGGCCGCGTACATGGCGGTGTCGGCATCGCGCAGCAGCGTCTCGGCGGTGCTGCCCTCGTGGCCGGGGACGGCGATGCCGATGCTGCAACCCACGTGCAGCGAACGGCCCTCGTGCTCCACGGGCAGGCGCAGCCGTGCCAGCAGCCGCTCGGCCACGAGGACGGCGCCGTGGACGTCGGTGCCCTGGAGCACCACGGCGAACTCGTCCCCTCCCAGCCGGGCGGCTGTGTCTTGCGGGCGCAGGCTCTCGCGCACCCGCTGCGCGCACGCCTGCAGCACCGCATCGCCGGCGGCGTGGCCGTAGCGGTCGTTGACGGCCTTGAAGCCGTCCAGGTCCAAGAACAGCAGCGCCGGCGGCGAGCAGGCACCGGCGCCGTGCACGGCCTGCTCCAGCCGGTCCAGGAACAGTGCACGGTTGGGCAGGCGCGTCAGCTGGTCGTAGAAGGACTCGCGCAGGCTGCGCGCGGTGTAGGCGTCGTTGAGCGCCACGCTGGCGTGCTCGGTGAAGGTGGTCAGCAGGTGCTGCGCACCCGATGACGCGGGTGCCAGCGATGCCAGTGGCGATGCGGGATCCGTCGGCGCCCCGGCACCTCGCGGGTCCACCGGGGGCTGCTCGTCGATGAGCACCAGGGCGCCGACGATCCGCTCGTGAGCGCGCACCGGCGCCGCCCGCCAAGAGCATCCCTCGTGCGCGCCGGCCACCTCCGCCTGCGCTGCGACCGCTTGGCCGGCGTGGGCCTCCAGCTGCGGACAGGCCCCCCTGCCGGCGGTGGCCTGGGAGCCGGAGGCGGTGCTGGCGCCGTAGGCGCGCACCTCCAGGCGCGTCGGGTGCAGGGGGCTCTCCAGCACCACCGCCACCGCCTGACCACCGAGCACCCGCTGAGCGCCCTCGCACAGCAGGTCCAGCACCTCCTCCAGGGGACGGCGGTGCGAGATGGCCCGCTGCAGCGTCAGCAGGGTGCTCAGCACCACCTCCCGCTCCTGCAGGGTGCGCAGCAGCTGCTCGCGCTCAGCGGCCAGCTGCTCGCTGTGCTCGCGCTGGCGGCGCTCACGGCCCAGTGCCTGCGCGGCCTGCACCGCCTGCCCCAGCAACCGGCCCACGCCCAGCACCAGCAGGCGTTCGGTGGCCTCGAACGGCTCCTCGGCGCGCGCCACGACCAGCCGTGCCGGGGTGAGCGGGTGCGCCACCTCGGCGTGCAGCACGTACGCGCCCGCCAGGCCCGGCAGCTCGACTGCACGCCCGTCGGTGCGCGCTTCCGCGGCGGCGATCAGCGCTGCCGCGGCGGCATCCTCGCCTGCGCGCAGGCCGATGCTCGCCAGTACCCGCTGCCCGTGCAGGACGGCGACCACCTCGCTGTCCAGCTGGTCGGCGCTCCACTGCACCGCGCAGGCGTTCATCGCCCGTGGGTCACCGGCCTGAGCCAGAGCCATGAGGAGCTCGACCAGTTGCAGGCCCTGCTGCCCGAGCGCCTCCTGCTCGGCCGTGCTCACGGCGTTCACCTCTCCCCGGCTCACTTCGACTCGTCCGCTTCGACCCGTTCACCGCCCCCGGCGGGCACCAGGGCGGGCACCATGGCGAGCACCGTGCGCTCTGGCTGCGGAGTGCTCACAGCGCCAGCGCCACCACGGTCTGGTTGTGGCAGCCGGCCGCACCGGAAACGCGGGCGATCTCACCGCAGCTGTAGTTGAGCACCACCTCCGGTCCTGCGGCGGCGCTCAGCGCGGCGCGCGCCTCACCCAGGCGGCCTTCGTGGCTGAGCAGTTCCCGGCGCGCGATGCAGCTGAAGACGATCATGCCGGCCACCTCGCCGCCGCCCAGGCGGGCCACGGCATCGGCGCACGCGCGCACCGCCCCGGCCAGCATGTCGTCCTGATCGCCGCTCATCACCGAGACCATGCTGCCCGGCGGCACCTCGGAGACGAACTCCAAGGAACGCTCGGCGATGTCCATGCCGACGATGGTGCGCACCTCCTCCCGGCGTCGGCGCACCAGCGCCAGCGGGTGCGCGAAACCCAGCGGAGCCAGCGCGCCGGCGTCCAGCGTGCCCGCGTCCAGCTCGACTCCGCCCTGCACGCCCAGGCGTTCCAGGTAGGCATCCAGGGCGGGACGGCCGTCCAGGCCGCGCACTCTCAGCCCCTCGGAGTCGGTGACCACCATCGGCTCGCCGGTGCGGGCCAGCCCGTGCCCGATGCCCACACCCAGCGGGCGGTCGCTGTCCAGGCGCACCGCCACCAACCCGTTCTCGATGACCTCGCGCCCGTGCAGTTGCCAGCTCACCCGGCCCGCGATGTCACCGTCGGAGCCGCCGCCGATCAACGGCACGGCCGGGCCCAGCACGGAGTAGGCCCCGCGCACCATGGCCTGCTGCTGCCCGTCGGTGCCGGTGGGAAGCAGCAGCACGGTGGAGTGCGCGCGCTGGCTGTCGCCGCAGACGCTGACCGCCTCCACCCCGCGCGCATGCGCATCGGAGGCGGTGCTCGCGCCGGTGCGTGCGCTCACGCCCAGGCCACCGATGACGGTGACGACCACGTCAGCGGCCTGCTGGCCGCCGCGGGCGAAGGCAGTGCCGGTGCTGGTGCCCGCCACGGCGGCGCCGGCGGCGGCTTCGCTGGCGCCGGCGGCCACGGCGCCCAGGTCCAGGTCCCAGCGCGCCATGACGAGCACCAGCGCCGCCTGCCGCCCGGCGCGGGCGCGCTCGACAGCGCGGGCGGTGGCGGCGGCGAGGTCATCGTCCGCGCTGGCCACGCCCACCGACACCCAGCGGTCTGTGCTCACATCTGGTAGATCGGCGTCCAGGTGTCGAAGGTTGACCGGGTACCGCTAGTGCGCCCCGTTCGGGCCAGTGGACCGGCAGCCGCCTCCGGCCGACTCGAAGCATCCCGCCGCCGATCCCGAGCAGCCCGTCGGACGCACTCGTTGTCGGACGCGGGGAGCCGCGCCTCCGCCGGCCTGCTCATGACCTCGTGGTGTCGTCCCCGGTCACCGCGACCACGTGCCGGACTGTCGCGGTGCCGGGTGCGCCTCTGGGCTCGCGCAGCGTGTGGGTGGTGAGGAAGCCGGTGACGAGCTGACCCAACGGGACCTACCGGCCGGTCCGGTCTCGTCATCGAGGAGTGCGCACGGGTACCCCTGGAGGCTCTGATGCTTGAGCTGCCAGCAGATCTCGGTCGCCCGGCGTTGCTGGGTCTGCACGGGGTGGGAGCGCGGGTGGCGGCCACCAGGGCGTTGGCGTGACCGTGGCCCATGCCGTGCTCGCTCTGCTGCTCGGCTGCCCGGCTCGGTCGTCCGGCTGCTCGGCGGCCCCACGAGAGGTCTCCGACCGCGACCGCCGGGCGAGGCTTGCAGACGCTCCGGTGCAGGCGGCACCGCTCAGCGCTGGCGTCACGAGGTCACCACGAGGTCACCACAGGGTCATCAGCGCCTCAAGCCGAGGGTGGCGATGAGGTCCTCGTGCAGCTCGAACCACACCCGGTGGCAGGAGTCGCGGTCGGTGCCGCTGACCCACGTCGGGTCAGCGGGAGCGGCGTCCACTGCTGCGCTGAAGCGGGAGTGGTACCCGCTGAAGCGGGCCAGGTGAGCGCGCAACCGTTCCTCCAGGGCGGCCAGCGCGCTCGCGGCGGTGCGGAGGGTGTGCAGGGTACCGGGCAGGTCGGCGGTGTGGTCACCGATGCCCATCTCGCTGAGCTGCCACCTGGTGCAGGCCTCGGCGACGACGACGTTCCACGCCAGGAAGTCGGTGTGGACCGCCTCGACGAGGGCCCGGGTGCCGGTGACCTGCAGTTCGGTGGCCAGCAGGTGCTCACCGTGCAGCTTCCCCGCCTCGGTCAGCGACCAGCCTTCCTCGCCGGCGTAGCGGGTGCACGTCACCCAACCGCTGGCCTGCGCATCGAGCAGGTGTCCGCGGACCTCGGCCTCCTCGGTGTCTGGCTCCTCGCAAGGTGTGCGCGGATCGATGGCGCGGGGATCGACGGCTCGGGGCGCCAGGAGATTGGCGATGCGGGTGGTGTCGGCGTAGCCGAGGGTCCGCACGGCGTGCAGCACGAGCAGTTCGGGGGTAGAGGCGTGGCTCACTGGTTTCCCTTTGCGCTGTGGTTTTCCTTTGCGCTGTCGCGGGTGCGGGCGGTGACGGTGCCGTGGGTCCCGTCCACGTGCACCGGGCGGCCGTCGGTGAGCGCGCCGGTCGCGCCGGCTGCGTCGGTGACGGCGGGGATGCCGAACTCGCGGGCGACGATCGCTGCGTGGGCGAGGATCCCGCCGACCTCGGTGACCACGGCGGCGGCCCGCGCCAGCAGAGGTGTCCAGGCCGGGGAGGTGCTGCGGCAGACGAGCACCTCACCGGCGTGGAAGCGGGCGAAGTCGTCCAGGTCGCGGATGGTGCGGGCGGGGCCGGTGGCGGTACCCGGGCTGGCGGGGGTGCCGCTCAGCAGCAGCTCAACGGCATCCACCCTGCCTCGCCGCGTCCGCCCGGGTTCCGCGAGGCCCGCGGCGGGGGATTCGGTGGCGGTGGGCCCCGCGGTGGAGGTGGTGGTGATGGGCCGGGCCTGCAGGATCCACGTCCTCCCCGCGGCGATGGCCCACTCCACGTCCTGCGCAGCGCCCAGCAGCGCCTCGATGCGGTCGGCGGTGCCGACCAGCTCGTCCAGCTGGGCGGAGGTGAGCAGTGCGCCGGTGTCCGCACCGGGTTGAGCGCCGGAGTGCGCACCGGAGTGCGCACCGGGGTCCACGAGCCAGCGCTGCGGGGTGCTGCGGCCGCTGACGAGCGCCTCGCCGAGTCCGCGGGTGGCTTCGACGACGACCTGCTCGGCGCCGGTGACGGGGTGGTGGGTGAACAGCACCCCGGCCACCTCGGCGTCGACCAGCACCTGGACGAGCACCGGGGACCCGCCGGCCGGTGCCACCTGGTCCGGTGAGCGGCCGAGGCGGGCGGTGTAGGCGGTGAGCGCGGCAGCAGCGCCGGAAGCGGCCGAGCGGCGCACCTGCCTCACCACCTCCGCGGGCGTTCGCGCTCCCAGGTGGGTGTGCAGCTGACCGGCGAAGCTGGCGTGCCCGCCGTCCTCACCCACGGCGGAGGAACGCACCGCGAACGGCCCGCCGCCCAGGGCGCCCAACGCCGTCTCGAGCTCGTGCTGCCAGCCGTGCCCGTCGAGCGCGTCCAGGACGACGACGCCGGCGGGAACGGGCAGACCGGCGCGCAGCAGGCGCGCCAGGGTCGCTGCCTTGGCGCCGCAGCGTGGGCCCGCCTCCCTCAACGGCACCAGCACGACTCACCTGCCCGTCTCGGGGTGGCGGCCGTCGCTGCTGCGACGGGCTTCGCCGTCGTGGCGGTCGCCGGGACCCTCGAGGCGGGCCAGCACGCGGTTCAGCCGTTGCTGCGCTGCCTGCGCCGAGCCCAGCCTGAGCGCGGCGGCGACCTGCGGCCACGTCATCCCCGCGGCGCGCGCGGCGAACAGCAACGCCGCCTCGACCTGGTCCACTTCTGCGCGGGCCGCGTCCAGCAGCTGCAGACCTGCTCGCAGCAGGTCCGGGTCGGTGCTGTCCGCACCGCGGGCGAGCCAGGCGGCCAGGCGCACCAGCTCCGTGTCGGAAGGAGGCTGGCCGTGGTGCTGCCAAGGGCGGGGGGTCAGCTCGGCGCCACCGGCAGCCTCGAGGGCCGCGCGTGCCCGGTCCAGCTGGGCGGCATCGTCGTGGTCGGAGAAGGGCACGTGAGCAGTCCAACTCATCAACAGAATGTTGTCAACTACTCGTTGGTAGATGGTGCGAGGTAGCGCGAGGACCGCAGCAGAACGTCGCTGCGTCGGGGTGGCGCCCACTCCCACCGCCTGCTCCCACGCTGAGGACGGTGGCGAAGGGGCGAGCATCGGCGCGCGTGGAGCCAGCGCCGTGTGCGGACCCCGAGCAGTCCTGCGTGGCTCCTGAGTCCTCACTCCAGCGACAGCCGGTGGCTCGCCACGCGCGGGGGCTCGGGCAGCTCCGGTAGCTCGGTGGTCGCGGTGAAGGCCGGACGGATCCAGTGGGTGCGTTCCCAGTCCCGGGCCCGCAACGTCGTCGTCCCGGCTTCGGTGCTGGTGAGGGGCACGTACAGCGCGCTGAGCAGGCCGGCGAAGCTGAACTGGATCCCGTCGTGGTCCTGCGCCAGCGCGCTCCAGGTGGGGACCAGGCCGTTGTCGAGGTCGGCGCTGCTGGCCAGGCTGGTATCGGAGCCGGGGTGGGTGGCCCGGGCGCCGCAGCGCACGACCAGCCCGTGCCAGTCGGCGGCTGAGTGCACCTCGGCCACCCGGGCCCGAGCGGCCACGTGCAGGCGTTGCTGGCGCTGCTGGCGCTGCTGGCGCTGCTGGCGCACGGGGTAGTGCGGGTACCAGCCGCTGCTGCCGCAGGCCAGCTCGGCGTGGGCGCTGGAGCGGATCGCCTCCCCGGCCGGCACGGTCAGCTCGGTGGAGGTGATCAGGGAGTGCAGCGGCTTCTGGGCGTACGTCTCCCACACCTCGATGGCGCCGGTGGGCACCGGCACCGCGTCGGGGGTGGGCTGCTGGTCCTCCTGACCGGTGAGCAGCAGCTGCGCCTGGCGGCGCAGCGACGCCTGCCACCAGCCGTTGCGCTCGTCGGTCAGGACCGAGCGCACCAGGGGGCGCAGGGACTGGGCGGCGTCCACGGCGGTGGTGCGGGCGGAGGACGCGGTGCCGGTCCAGGGGTTCAGCTCCCGCAGCGCGGCGCCGGCCGCGGTGCAGGCGGTTGCGGGGGTCGGCCGGTCGTCGGCGGTGGGGTCGTTGCGCTGGGCCAGGACGAGGAAGGCGGCAGCCACCGGGGCCTGCAGGAAGCCGTCGAGGCGGTGCTCCGAGGCCGGCACGAACGCATCTGCCGCAACGATGACCAGTCGGGCATCGGCAAGAGCGCACGATCGGCGCCATGAGTAGCCCTGTGTCAGGCAGCCGCCGCGAGAACGCTCTGCGGAGCACGGTGCTGGGCGGGGTCGTAGGCGACGCCGTCCTGCCAGCATCGCCAGGTGACGTGCAGCCAGGCGCGGGCCAGGATGCGGGTCCTCGACCGCCCATCGGAAGCTGACGCTCTTCACCTTGCCGGACTGGCGGGTCGATGGTGTTGCTCCTGCGAGGCTGGTCAGCGACTCCGGCGTTGGCAGCGGCTGCGGCAGTCGTCGATCTCGACCAGCAGTCGGGCGGCGCGGACGATGCCGGCCTTGGGCAGGGAGGTGAACACGACCGCGTCCGGATGGGCCAGGAGCTGGGCTTGGAACTGCTCCCCGAGTACCTCGATCTGCGTCTGCAGCGCAACCAGGGTCGCGACGAGGGCGGAGGTGACGTGAGCACGGGTCTCGGCCTCATCGCCAGTGGTTCCGCGGGTCGTGGTACTCAGGTGGGCGTGCAGGAGTCCGGTGGCGGGCGGGATGGGGGTAGTGCTGGGTGCGCAGCCAGTTCTCCAGCCGTTTCGGAGTCAGCCAGTCGACCGTGGCCTCGGTGGGGGAGCGGATGAGGAAGGCGAGGGTGATGGCGGAGGCGATGTCGCGGAACAGCTTGATCGCGCCGGGCGGGACGTGTTCCAGGTGCACGTGTAGCTGATTGGCCATGGTGATGCGGGCGGCGACGAGATCCTTGCGGGCGCGGACCGTCCTGCGCAGCGTCACCGTTGCGGGCGAGTCCGGGGTCAGTGGGCGCAGGCGGTGGTCGGTGCGCAGGGTGTCGGCCAGGACGTAGGCGTTGAAGTGGTCGTCCTGTTGATCATGTGGTTGCCGGCTGCGCCGTAGCGCCGGCGCAGGTTCTTGACCTGCCCCGGAGCGATCACGAAGACGGTGAAGCCTGCGCCGAGGAGGGCCTCGACGACCGGCCCGTCGCCGCGTCCGATGGCGATCTCGTGGACGCCGGCGCAGGTGAGAATCCGCGTCATCTGCTTCAGGCCGGCGCTGGTGTGTTCGAGGGTCACACGGACCAGCAGTCGTCCGTCGTGGTCGACGATGTCGAGGGCGTGGTCGGTGCTGGCCCAGGCGATGCCCGCAGTCAGGGTGATGGACGTGCTGGTGCTCTCTCGGCGTCGGGTGGTGCGGTGTTCGACACTCATGGCGTCCTCCTTGCTGTTGGTGCAGCAGGGCGGTCGTGGATGCCGGCGCGGCGGTAGACGCAGCGCACCAGGTGCTGCAGCCGGTTGCGGGTCAGGGGAGTGCCGTAGGTGGAGACGAGCAGGGCCGCGTCGCGGGGCAGGTGCGCGGGGGTGGCGAAGCGGTCACGGCGGGAGTCCAGGTAGGCGTGCAGCAGTTCGGCCATGACCAGCTCGATGGGCACGCTGCGCTCGGCGTTGCCCTTCCCGCGCACGTGCGGGCGCGGCTCGTCCTCAGCGCCGGCGATGTCGCGCACGCGCATCTCCAGCTCCGCGGGGCGCAGGGCGGCGGTGGTGTTGGGGGAGTCCTTGCGGGGACGAGTGCGATCAAGTACGCGTCCAGCGCGGCGGTGAGGGAGCTGCCGACCCCACGGTGGGGCCACGTCCACGTAGTGATGCACTCGCATCGTGTTTGCATCACATTGCCTACCACGCGGAACCGTTGAGGCCGTTCTTCGGGCGTGACAGCCCGGCGGCCCGGGTCGGGTGCTGTACGACGGGCTCGGTCACGACGTCCGCTCCTACGCCAGTGCGTCGAGAATGGAGCTGCTGCGGCGCGAGGTGGACTGGTTGCGCCAGGGACGCCGGGAAGGCTGGACGCAGTCGAGGACCTCGGCAGTCGTCACCGACTCCCGTGCTCTGGACGCTCACGCCTGCTCACCGGAACCGCGGAGCTGGTCAAGGACGGTAGGGGGCGCAGGCGTTGCCAGCTCGCTCGAAGCTCCGGCGGGGGGTTGTCGGCCTCGACTTCACTGCGGATGCTGTCACCGCCGCCGCCGCCGCTGCCGCCGATGATGCGGGTGCGGGTGCCGCCGCTTGTCGTGTCGTGGACCCTGCTCCGGCGCGGCGGGCATCACGCGGAGAGCGGTTGTAGTGCTGACGGAAGACGGTGGCGAAGTACTGGCTGGAGGAGAAGCCGCACGACAGGGCGATCTCGGAGATCGTCAGGTCGGTGCTGATCAGCAGTTCCAACGCCCGCTCGACGCGCAAGCCGGTCAGGTAGTCCATCGGGGTGGCGTTGACCACCTGCCGGCAGTGGTAGATGAAGCGGGTGCGGCCCAGGCCGCACTGGCGGGCCATCGAGTCCACGGTCCACGCTTCCGCCACGTGCGAGGGCAGCGCCTTGAGGAAGGCGGTGACCGAACGCTCGGCAGAGGCGAAGTGCGGGTCCAGCTCCGGCTCCTCGCGCTCCATCACGTCGATGAGCTCCAGCAGGACCTCGCTGATCCGCAGTCCCAGGTGCGTGGTGGTGCGGCGGGTCTGCTCTCGCATGGTGCGTTCCATCCGCTCGGTGGCCCGGACCAGCCCGGTGCCGGCCCGCCACACCGAGCGGTCCGAGCCGCGCAACAGCGCGGCCAGGCGCTCCAGGTCCTGCTGCGGCAGCGGTAGCCACCCCGGCCACTGCCAGCCCTGGTTGGGCAGCAGCGCCTGGACGTCGAGGATGAACCAGCCCAGTGTGCAGGCCGTCACCGTCGGCAGGCCGATGCGGTGCCGCTGCCAGGGACGAGTCACGCTCACCCAGCCCCGCTGCAGGTCCTGCTGGGTGCTCTCGGTGGAGAAGCCGGCCCGTCCGTGGGTGACGAAGGTGACCTCGACGCCTTCGTTCAGGTGCCAGTCCAGGCCCCAGTCCTGATCGGCGGTGACCTCCCACAACCCGGTGCTGAGCACCCCGGGCAGCACGCCGTCCTCCAGCAGGGCGCCGGGGTAGGCGTTGCGGCCCCAGGCCCACAGGCCGATGTCACCGCGGGCACCGGCACGGCGCAGCGGCGCGCTGGGGTCATCGCGGTAGGTGCCATCGGAACCGCGGAACATCGCCGCTTCCCGCCCCGCCATGTGCTCCACCGTCCGCTCGTGCTGGCTGAACCGTCGATGATCGGTCACCGGCGGGCGGCTGCGCTCCCGTCCTCGACGAGGCTGCCGACCTCATCTGACAGCGGCCGGTGCCCATCGTCGCTGGTGAGGGCGTTGTCGTGGCTCCACAGTAGAGCGCCTGCACGGCCGTCGGCAATGGTCGAGGGTGACCGTCCGCGGTCACCGGCCCCTGAGCTCGTGTTCGACATCGGTCAGCGAACGGGACTGGACGACACCACCACCAGCGCTGCCGCAGGGTGAGGGGCACCGGGCAGGGCGCACCGCGGCGCCCACCACCACCTCCGAGGAGCAGTTCGTGGCCATCACCGTCGGGTGCTTCGCCCTCGTCGACCCCTTCTCCACCCTCGACCACCAGCTGGACCGCATCCGGGACTGGGGCTTCAGCACCGCTGATGTCACCGACACCGGCGACGGAGCCGTGCTGGGCAACCACTTCGGCTTCAGCGCCGTCGCCAGCCTGGACGCCAACCCCCACGACCTGCGCCGGCTGTTCACCGACCGCGGTCTGAGCATCACCTCCTTCTGCGCCCACGCCGACCTGCTGGATGCCAGCGCCCCCTGGCGCTACGGCACCGCCGAGATCATCAAGGCCGTGCGCGCGGCCGCCGCGATCGGCGTGCCGCACGTGATCACCACCGAGGGTGAACCCGAGACCGACTTCGGTCGGCGCCTCACGCGCCAGGAGGCGCTCTTCAGCATCCTCGAGAAGCTGCACGAGCCGCTGCGGGTGGCTGAAGACCACGGCGTGAAGATCCTGCTGGAGCCGCACGGCCCCTACACCGGCGACCCCGACGCCGTGGAGGAGATCCTCGAACGCGCCGCCTCCCCGGCGCTGGGCGTCAACCTCGACACCGGCAACAGCTGGCTGGCCGGCGCCGACCCGCTGGAGTACGTGCGCCGCTTCGGCGAGCACATCGGGCACGTGCACTGGAAGGACCTCGGCGCCGAGTGGGAGGCCCAGCGCGGGAAGGTGTTCGGCTGCGGCATGTCCACGATCGCGCTGGGCCAGGGCGTCATCGACGTCCGCGGCGTCTTCGACGCCCTCGTCGCCGCGGGCTTCGAGGGCGCCACCACGCTGGAGATCGCCGGCGACGAAGCCGTGCTCGCCTCCGCCGACCTGCTCGAGCAGTGGGGAGCCGTGCGATGAGCGGCGCCGAGGGCGGGGCGAGCGCCTTCGCGATCGGCCAGGTCGGGCTGGGCAGCATCACCGTGCCCCACCGGCAGGGCTACCGCCTGTACGGGCAACCGGTCGTGGCCGGCTACGATCCCGACCCCGCCGCCCGCGCCCGCATGCTGGCCGACACCCCCACCGCGACCGCTCACGAGAGCCTGGCCGACCTGCTGGCCGACGAGCGGGTGGGAGTCATCGACCTGGCCACCCCCCACCACCGGGCGACCCGGCTGCCGGTGCTGGAGCAGATCGCCGCCGCCGGCAAGCCGTTCCTGGTGCAGAAGCCGCTGGCCATGAGCTACGCGGAGGCGCTGGAGCTGGTGCAGGTGGCCGAGCAGGCCGGTGTGGTCGGCATGGTCAACCAGAACATGTGCTTCACCCCCTCGGCCATCGCCCTGGCGAGCGCGCTGCTGCAGGACCGCGTCGTCGGCGAGCCCAGCTACGCCCAGCTGGTGACCCAGTACCAGTTCGACACCGACTACCACCCGTGGTTCGGCAAGGACGAGCGGTGGTGGACCGCGGGGCTGTCCATCCACCACCTGGGCCTGCTGCAGCTGCTGTTCGGCCCGCCGCTCAGCGTCCACGCCCTCACCGGTCACGACGTCAGCCAGCCCGGCGTCACCAGCGACGGCTGGGGCCACCTGGCGCTGCGCTACCCCAGCGGCCTGCAGCTGATGCTCATCTCCACCGGCACCTACTACGGCACCGAAGCGGTCCGCCACGGCAACGAGGCGGTGTGGGTGCAGGGCCCGAACGGCCTCGTCGACTGGCGCCCCGAAGGTGACGTCGTCATCTCCCGCCGCATCGACGGCGGCGGCGACATCGAGCGCCGCTCCATCGCCCCGCACACCCGCGGCACCTGGTTCCCGCACGCCTTCGGCCTCACGATGGCGCACATGCGCCAGGCCCTGGCCGCCGGGGCCGCCCCGCTGTGCTCGGTGCAGGACAACCTCAACGTCATGGCCGTGCTGGAGGCCACCTACCGCTCCGGCGCCGAGCACCGCGTCGTCGAGCTCGCCGAGATCATGGGGGATCGCTACGACGCCGACTACGGCACCGGTTACTCGCACGGCTTCTCCGCCTGGCAGCCGCCGCACCCCGTCGCCGACGAGCGCGCCGAGGAGGCCGTGGCGTGAGCGAAGCGATCACCTTCGAGCAGACCGGCGAGGGCCTGGGCCTGCTGCGCGGCCCGCAGGGGCAACCGCTGGCCGACTACTCCTGGTCCACGGCAGCCAACCACCCCTACTTCGACCAGCTGCGGCCCCTGGCCCATCGCGGCGTCCTGACCACCCACGCCCCCCACGATCACCGGTGGCACCACGGCCTGTGGTGGTCGTGGAAGTTCATCGACGACATCCTCTTCTGGGAGGACCACCCCGACTACGGCGGCAACCGCGCCGGCCTGGGCCGCAGCATCGTCGAGGAACACCGCATCGAGGCCACCGCCGACGGCATGCGCATCCACGAGCTGCTGTCCTGGCGGGTGGATGCCACCGGCCAGGTGCTGCTGAGCGAGCAGCGCACGGTGACGGCCACCCTGAGCACCGGTGTCGCCGGCGGCTGGGCGCTGGACTGGGACCAGACGTGGACGGCCAGCAAGGACGTGCGCCTGAGCGTCACCCCCTGGCCGCAGACCACCTGGGGCGGCTACGCCGGGCTGAACTACCGCGCCGCCCGCGCCATGGTGGCCGGCGAGTCCATCGTGGGCGCAGGCGGCCGCCTCGGACGCGACGCGGTGCACGGTCAGCGCGCGGCCTGGGCCGCCTACGGCGGCAGCGTCGACGGCGCGGGCACCGACGAGCCGAACGAGCCCGCCGGCGCAGGTGTGGCGCTGCTGCAGCACCCCGACGACGCCGGCTACCCCAGCCCGTTCTACGTCTTCTCCGCCGCTGAGGACTTCGGCTTCCTGGCCACCGCGCCGCTGATGCACCAAGACCGCGACCTCGGCGCCGGCCAGCGAGTGCGCCTTCGCACCCGCGCCCTCGTCCTGGGGCACCCGGGCGAGGTCGCCGACCTCGAGCGCGCCCACAGCACCTACGCGCGCTTCGCACCCACCGGCAGCGACACCAGCACGGCCGCCGAGGAGAAGGGCGAGGGGAGGGCCGAGGAGGCGGCTGGGGTCACCGTGCCGGCCTCGTCCACCGCGCCCGCACCGACCGCCTGAGCGCAGCAGCCACCCTCCGCGGCCCGCACACCCGTGACCGCTCGCCCGTGACCGCTCGCCCGTGACCGCTCGCCCGTCACCGCTCACCCACCGCACCACGCCAGAGAGGCAAGTCAACGATGACTACCAGGTTCCGTCGCAGCGCCACCCTCGCAGCGCTCGCCCTTCCCCTCGCCCTGCTCACCGCCTGCGGTGGTTCCTCCGACGACGCCGCCGGCTCGGAAGGCTCCGCAGGCGCGCTCGAGCTGACCGCCCTGGACTACTACACCGACGAGCCCTCCCACAGCAACACCCAGAAGCGGTTGTCCGACTGCGCAGCCGAGGTGGGCGCGACGATCACCCAGTCCAGCGTCCCCGCTGCGCAGTACAACGCCAAGGTGCTGCAGCAGATCTCGACCAAGTCGCTGCCTGATGTGCTGATGGTCAACAATCCCGACCTGCCGCAGTTCGCCTCCACTGGAGCGCTCGCGCCGCTGTCCGAACTCGGCGTGGACACCAGCGCCTACCTGCCCTCGGTGCTGGAGACCGGCCGCTACGAGGACGAGCTGTACGGCTTGGCGCCCAACGTCAACACCCTGGTGCTGTACTACAACAAGACGATGCTGCAGGAGGCCGGCCTGGCCGTTCCCACCACCTGGGCCGAGCTGGAGGCCGCCGCCGCCAAGCTCACCACCCCCGATCGCTACGGCTTCGCCTACTCCGCGGCCGCGGGCACCGAAGGCACGTGGACCTTCGTGCCGTTCCTGTGGTCCAACGGCGGCTCGCAGCTGGAGCTGACCGCACCGGAAGCGCAGGAGGCGCTGAGCTTCTACACCGGCCTGGCCGCCAAGGGTTACGTCTCGCAGTCGGTGGTCAACTGGACCCAGGCCGACGTCAAGGACCAGTTCGCCGCCGGCAAGGCCGCCATGATGATCAACGGGCCCTGGCAGATCCCCAGCCTGAAGGAGACCGCCGGCCTGGACTGGGCCAGCACCACCATCCCCGTCCCGCAGGCCGGCGACACCCCCGTAGCCCCCCTGGGTGGTGAGCTGTGGACGGTGCCGCGCACTGGCGGTGAGCGCGAGGAGGCCGCCGCCAGCATCGTGCAGTGCCTGAACTCCTCTGAGACGCAGCTGGAGATGGCCACCACCAGCAACACCGTGCCCAGCAACCAGCAGGCGGCGCAGCAGCTGGCGCAGCAGCAGCCCGAGATGCAGTCCATCGTCGACACCGTCACCACCGCCCAGTCCCTCACCGGCGACTCGGGGCTGAAGTGGACCAAGGTCAGCGACGAGCTGGCCACCGCCATCGCCGCCGTCATCACCGGCCAGGCCAGCGTGCCAGACGCTCTGCAGGCCGCCCAGGTCGCGATCAACGGTTGAGCCGGCGCCTGCAGGAAGGAGAAGCGATGTCCGGCAGCAGCAAGACCGCCCCCCTGGCCCCTGGGCCCCGCCCGGGACCAGAGGGTGCGGTGCAGGCGCCACCGGCCGTGCGGCAGGGGCGCAGCGCCGCATCCGCAGCCCGGCGGCGGCGGTGGGCGCTCTGGTGGTTCGTGGCGCCCGCGGCGGTGTTCATGCTCGCCTACTTCGCGGTGCCCGTGGTGAACAACATCACCATGAGCTTCCGCGAGTACACCACCGCCACCTTCTACACCGGCGAAGCTCCCTTCGTCGGCTTGGACAACTACGTGACGGTGGTCACTCCGGGGATCTTCGCCCGGATCACGGTGAACACCTTCACCTTCACCTTCGTCTCCCTGGGCGCCACCTTCGTCATCGGGTTGCTGCTGGCGCTGTTCTTCAACACGCACTTCCGCCTCAACGCCGTGCTGCGCTCGCTGATCCTGCTGCCCTGGCTGCTGCCGCTGATCATCTCCGCGGCTGTCTGGCGGCGGATGATGGACGCCGGCTCCGGTGTGCTCAACCAGATCATCGGCGCCTTCGGGTTCGCTGACGTGCCGTGGCTGACCGATCCGCGCCTGGCGCTGTACTCGGTGATCCTGGTCAACGTCTGGGTGGGCATCCCCTTCGTCATGGTCATCCTCTACGGCGGGCTGCAGGAGATCCCCCGCGACCTCTACGAGGCGGCGTCGCTGGACGGCGCCACCGGCGTGCGGGCGTTCACCGCGATCACCTGGCCGCTGCTGCGCCCGGTGGTGGTCATCGTGCTCATGCTCGGGTTCATCTACACCGTGCGGGTGCTGGACATCGTGCTGGCCCTCACCGGCGGCGGTCCCGCCGATGCGACGCAGACCTACGCCACGCAGGCCTACCAGCTGTCCTTCACGAACTTCGAGTTCGGCACGGGCGCGGCCCTCAGCAACATCCTCATCATCGTCACGCTGGCGGTCTCGGTCTTCCAGCTGCGGGCGAACCGGCGCGCGAACGACTTGGCAGGTTGATGTGAACAGCACCTCGAGCAGCACCTCGCGCAGCACCTCGCGCAGTGCCCTGGCATCGCGGCTGCGCACCGTCTTCGGCATCCTGGTGGTCGCCGTCCTGCTCTTCCCCGTCTACTGGATGGTCAACACCTCCTTGCAGGGCAGCGAGAACCTGCTGAGCACCCAGTGGTTCCCGCTGCACCTGGACCTGGACGGCTACCGCCAGGCGATCGACTCCCAGCTGGCGAACCTGGGCACCAGCCTGCTCATCGCCAGCGGCGCCGTTCTCGTCTGCCTCGCCGTGGCCGCCCCCGCCGCCTACGGGCTCTCGCGCACCAGCATCAAGCTGCCCGGTGGGGGACTGGTCATGACCCTGCTCGTCATCACCCAGATGATCCCCGGCATCGTCATCGCCAACGGCCTCTTCTCCCTCTACAACGACCTGGGGCTGATCAACAGCTACCTCGGGCTCATCCTGGCCGATGCGTCACTGGGCATCCCGTTCTGCATCCTGCTGATGCGCTCGTTCATGGTGAACATCCCCGCCTCCCTGGTGGAGGCCGCCAAGATCGACGGTGCCCACGAGTTCCGCGTCTTCCGCTCCATCATCGTGCCGCTGAGCCGCAACTCCATGGTGACCGCCGCCGTCTTCGCGTTCCTGTTCGCCTGGAGCGACTTCATGTTCGCCCTCACCCTGACCACCGGCGACACCATCGTCCCCGTCACCTTGAGCATGTACACCTTCGTCGGGGCGCACACGCAGAGCTGGGCCGCGCTCATGGCCACCGCCACCTTGGCCAGCATCCCCGCCGCCGCCCTGCTGGTCCTGGCCCAGCGCTACATCGCCGCCGGCGTCACCGGAGGCGCCGTCAAGTGAGCCTGCACATCCACGCACTGGCCCCCGGCTACGAGCAGGTCGCCGACCTCGCCGAGCACCTGCTGAGCCAAGACCCGCACTGGGCCTTCCAGCTGGTCGTGCACGCCGAACACGACACGGTCGTCGACCTGCACGCCGGCGCCGGCTACGGCGGCGCGATCCACGTGCAGGCCTCGGCGACCAAGGGCATCGCCGGGCTCACCGTGGCCCTGGCGCTGCAGGAGAGCGGGGTGGGAGTGCACGAGCCGGTCGCGCGACTGTGGCCGCAGTTCGCCGCCTCAGGCAAGCAGGCGGTGACGATCGCTGAGCTCTTGTCCCACCAGGCGGGCCTGCTGCGCACGGTGCAGCACTTCAGTCCCCAGGAGTGGGGGCAGGGACGGGCCGTCGCCGCCGACCTCGCCGCTCAGCGGCCGCTGTGGGCCCCCGGCCGAGCTCACGGCTACCACGCCCTGAGCATCGGCCCGTTGGCCGATGAGGTCGTGCACCGCCTCACCGGCACCGCGCTGTGGCACTACTACGAGCAGCGGCTGCGCTCACCCGCGGCCGCCGACTTCTGGGTCCGCCTGCCCGACAGTGAGCAGCACCGCCTGCACCAGGTCACCGTGCCTCCTGTGCCACCAGCGCCCCCTGTCCCAGCGTCCTCCACCCCTGCACCTTCCGTCCCGGCCCGCCTGGCCTCGGCGGCTCCGCGCGCAGCCGCGCTGGAGTCGGCACCCGCCCCGGCCGCGGCGCCGGGGGCGGGGCCCGGCGGGGGGGGGGGGGGGGGGGTGGGGGGGGG
>NZ_JBJLSF010000064.1:0-27579 GCF_050871885.1 Kineococcus aridisoli
CGCACCGCGCGCGGTGCGGGGCCCTGCTGCGCGCGGGCGGCGAGCGGTGCCGCCTCGTGCGGGGAGGGGCCGTCAGCCGACCTGGTGCAGCCAGCGCACGGGGGTGTCGTCACCGGCGTGCCGGAACGCCTCGAGCTCGCTGTCCCACGCCTCCCCCACCGCCAGCGACAGCACGCGCCGCGCGGCCTCGGGGTCGGCCACCGGGCTCTGCAGCAGCTCCAGGGCGGCACGGACGCGGTCCTCGGGCACCTGGACGTTGCCGTGGACGTCGGTGACGGCGTGGAAGATGCCCAGGGCGGGGGTGTGGCTCCAGCGGCCGCCGTCGCAGCCCTGGGAGGCCTCCTCGGTGACCTCGAAGCGCAGGTGCGACCAGCCGCGCAGCGCGGAGGCGAGCAGCGCCCCGGACCCCTGCGGCGCCTGCCAGGAGTACTCCGCGCGCAGGCAGCCCGGAGCGACCGGCTGGCTCGTCCAGTCGAAGGACGCGCGCACGCCGAGGACACCGCCGGCTGCCCACTCGATGTGCGGGACGAGCGCTCGCGGTGCGGAGTGCACGAAGAGCACACCGCGAGTCGTCGCACCGGACATGCCGTTCTCCTCTGCGTCGGTTGAGGGACGTCTTCCCCAACGGCCTCACGCACACAGAGCGACGGAAAGTGGTGTTCTGACTACTTGGCGTGCCTTTCGTACGGCGACATCATGCCGCACGCCACCACGCCCACACCAGCACCACCGCCATCCCTCCACAGCGTGTCGCGCATCGTGACGCCGCCGTGACGCCGTGGTAATCCACGCGCACCGCTCAAGGAGGGCGGTCCGGGTGCCGATGCAGCCGTGAGACCAGTGCAGCGAGCAGCGGGCCGGGCGCCCGCCGCCAGACGTGGGAGGACCCCGTGGACGAGCAGCCGAACCGCACGGCCGGCCGCGCCGCCGCGGGCGAGATCTCCGAGGTCATCCGCCCCGCGGCCATCGTGCCGGAGGAGGCCGCCCGCTCCGTCCTCGTCGAGCTCGCCCTGCGCGACGTGCAGAACGGCGGGGTCTGGCAGGCCGGGCCGTCGCTGTGGAGCCGCTACGACCGCCCGTGGAACGGGCCGGAGAACGCCGCCGGCGCCGAGCTCATCGGCCGCATCCACGTCGCCTACGGCACCCCCACCAAGTACGAGATCACGGTCTACCGCGTCACCGTCACGCTCTTCGGCAGCCAGCTCGGCTGGAGCGTGGAGTCGCTGTGCGACGAGGCGCTCGGCCACGGCGGCCTGCGCCTGCAGGACTGCCCCCGCGCCACGCTCGCCGCTCCCCCGCCGCCCTTCCGGGGCTGACCCGCGCCGCGGCCGTCGGGATCCGGTGACACCATCTCCTGGTGCCCGACCGCTCCGCGGACCCCGGTCCCCAGCCCCGCCGACACCACCGCCCCGCGATGCCCGGCGACGACGCGCTCGTCGCGCTCGCCGGGGGCGTGGACCCCTCCGCCGTCCAGGAGGCCGCCCACGCCGCCGCGAGCGCCCTCGTGCACGGCGCCCGCTCCGCCCAGGACGCCGAGGTGACCCGCCGCGTCGTGCGCCTGGCGCAGGACGAGGGCCTGGAGGTGATCGCCCGGCTGTGGGCGGACGCCCCCGCCGACTCGCTGGCGGGGGCGCTGTGGCGGCTGTACGTGCTGCGCACGTGGGTGCAGCGCCAGCCCGCCGCCGTGGCCCGCCAGTACGCCGAGGGCCGCCACCACGTGCCCGTCCTGGAAGTCGTCGCGGGCGTCGGGGACCCGCCCGGGCCCCGGGAGGTCGTCGCCGTCGTCGACGCCGTGCTGACCGGGGTGGCCGAGGGCGACTTCGCCGTGACCCTCGAGCGCGCGGCGGCCTTCTGCCGCGTCGTGGCGGTCGGGCGCGCCCACCACGCCGACGACGCCGTCCCCCGCGAGCGCGAGGACGCCGCCGCGGCGCTGACGCTCTCGGCCGCGCGCCTGGTGCGCACCGCCGAGCAGCTGGAGGTCGTGGCCGCGCGCTGGCGCGCGGGCGAGCTGGGCTGACGCGCCGCCCGGGGCGGCGGGGATGCCCCCGCCGGGCCCGGCTCGTTACAATGGCAGGGCGTCGGGCCGCGGTAGCCCCGGGTCCCAACTGAAGCCGCTACGAGCGGCGATGCGCCGTGAGGCGCTTCCCGGTCCGGCGCGCCCCTCCTCCTCCGGACCGCCCGGCAGGGCGGGTCAGCCGAAGAGGTCCGCACCCCAGGCGCGGCCCGCGGCGACCCCCGGCGGGCAGGCGAAGATCCCCGATCCGGTGTGCTTGAGGTACTCCGTGAGCGCGTCGCGGGTCCCGAGCCTGCGCTGCAGCGCGACGAACTGGTGCAGCGGGTCGTTGCCGAAGCAGATGAAGAACAGCCCTGCGTCCAGCTGCCCGGTGACGGCGTCCAGGCCGTCGGTGTAGGAGTAGCCGCGGCGCAGCAGCCGCTGCCCGCCGTTGCTCGCGGGGGCGGCCAGGCGCACGTGGGCGGCGACGTCGATGACGGGTCCGCCGCCGGGACCGACGGCGTCCAGGTCGAGCGGGTCCTGCTCGCGGGTGCCGGTGAGCGGCGCACCGGACTCCTTGGTGCGGCCGATGACGCGCTCCTGCTCGCTCAGGGTGGCGCGGTCCCAGGCCTCGATCAGCATCCGGATGCGCCGGGCGACGAGGTAGGTGCCGCCGCGCATCCACTCCTGGTCCACCGCGGGTGCGCCCTCGCCGCCCACCCACACGAAGCGGTCGAGGCCGGCGGTGTCCTCGGCGCGCAGGTTGGCCGTGCCGTCCTTGAAGCCCATGAGGTTGCGCGGTGTCGGCTGCGTAGCGGCGGTGGTCGCCGTGCGCCCGAAGCCCAGCTGCATCCAGCGCACGGCGACGACCCCGCGGCCGATGCGCACCAGGTTGCGCACGGCGTGGAAGGCGACCTGCGGGTCGTCGGCGCAGGCCTGCAGGCACAGGTCGCCGCCGGTGCGCGCGGGGTCGAGCTGCTCACCGGGCAGCGCGGGGAGGTCGATCAGGGCGGCGGGCCGCCGCTCCTGCAGCCCGAAGCGCCCGTCGAAGAGCGAGGGCCCGTAGCCGAGCGTCACGGTGAGGTTCGCGGGCGGCAGCTCGTGCGCCTCGCCGGTGTCCTGCGGCGGCTCGTCCGCGGCGCCGCCGAGCCCACCCGGCCCGCCGACCGGCACGCCGGTCGTCATGGTCGCGCAGGCCTCGCTCCAGCGGGCCAGCACGTCGGCCAGCTCGCCGACGCGAGCGGTGGTGACGTCGAGGGCGGCGAAGACGAGGGAGTCCTGCGCGGGCGTGGTGATGCCGGCCTGCCGGGGACCGTGGAAGGGCACCGTGCGGGGGGCGGCCGAAGCGGGGGTGCCGGGACGGGCGCCGAGCGCGGCCGCCCCGGCACCCAGACCCGCCGCGCCCGCGACGGCCGCGCCGGCGAGGACGCCGCGCCGGGTGGGGCGCACGGGCCTCACCGGCCCGCGGCGCCGACGACCTTGCCGGAGACCTGCGAGAGCGGCTCGGCGAGGGCGTCGACGGCGGAGGCGAGGTCGCGGACCTGGTCCTGCGACAAGGTGGTGTAGGAGACGTAGGACTCGCCCTGCCGGTACGGCGCGAGCGCGGTGGTGACGTCGTCGAAGCGCCGGGTGATCGTCGTCACGAGCTCGGGATCGGTGACCTGCAGCGCCGGGGTCAGCAGGTCGAAGGCCTCGCGGGCGCCCTCGACGTTGGCGGCGAAGTCGAGCAGGTCCAGGTGCGAGTACGCCTCCTCCTCGCCGGTGACCTTGGAGCTGGCGACCTCGTCGAGCAGGCCGCTGGAGCCGTTGGCCAGGTCGGCCGGCTGGTAGGTGGTGGACTGCACGAGGGTGTTCAGCTCAGCGACGTCGGCGACGAGCTGCTGGGCCACGGGAGCCGCCCCCGCGGTGGTGCCCTGCTCGAACAGCGCCTGCTCGATGCGGTGGAAGCCGGTCCAGGTGGCGGGGTCGGCGACGTCGGCGAGGCGGGCGTCGACGCGCGGGTCGAGGTCGCCGAAGCTCTCGGCGACGGTCTCGACGCGCTCCCACGGCACGCGCGCCGGTCCGTAGAGCGCCTTGGCGCGCTCGACGTCGCCGGCCTGCACGGCCGCGGCGAGGGCGTCGGTGGCGGTGACGAGGTCGGCGACCTGCGCCTTGACGTAGTCCTGGTAGCCCTGCGTGGCCGCAGCGAACAACGGGTCCTCGGTGCCGGCGGCGGCAGCCCCGGTGACGGTGAACGGCGAGGTCTCGGTGGCCGCGTTGGGGCACTGCAGCGTGTACTCGCCCGCCTCCAGCCGCAGCGAGAAGCTGGCGGACAGGCCGGGGGTGAGGTTCTCCCGCTCGCCGACGATGCGCCCGCCGGCGTTGACCAGCTCGGCCTCCGTGACGGTCGTGGCGCCGTCGTTGACGACGTCGAAGGTGGCCGCGCCGGCGGGCACCGAGGTGGGCTCGGCCGTGCAGCCGTCGTCGGTGATGCTCACGCGCACCGTGCCCTCGGCGCCGCCGCCGCCCCCGCCGCCGCCCCCGCCGACGGGCTCGGCGCTGCCGCCGCAGGCGGCCAGCAGGACGACAGGGCTCGCGCTGAGGGCGAGGAGGACGCGCAGGGTGCGGGACACGGGGGCCTTCCATCGGGAGGGGTGGCGCAGGGAGGGGTGGCGGAGGGAGGGGTGGCGCGCGGCGGGTCGGGCGGGGTCAGGCGGGGACGGCCGGCGCGGGAGCGGCGGCGCGCCGGCGCGGCCACAGCACGAGCGCCAGCACCGGCACCGCGTACAGCAGCCAGCCGGTGACCTCGGCGAGCGTGGGGCGCGGCTGCCAGCCGAGGACGCCCTGCAGCAGCGCGGCACGCACGGTGCCGGGGGTGACGAGCGCGGACAGGTCGAGGACCTGCTGCTGACCGGCGAGCAGCCAGCCGGCCTCGTAGGCGGTGTGCGCGGCCGACATCACCAGCCCGGCGGCGACGAGGACGAGCAGGGCGCCGGTGACGCGGAAGAGGCGGGCCAGGTCCAGGCGCACGCCGCCGCGGTAGACGAGCCAGCCGAGGACGACGGCGAGCGCGATGCCCAGCGAGGCGCCGATCGCGCCGTCGGCGTGGCGGGCGGAGGCCTGGTAGGTGGCCAGCAGGAAGACGGAGGTCTCCAGGCCCTCGCGCAGCACCGCGAGGAAGGCCATGGCGACCAGGGCCCAGGCGGAGCCGCGGGCCAGTGCCGCGGAGGCGGCGCCCTCCAGCTCCGTCCTCAGGGTGCGCGCGTGGCGCGCCATCCAGACGATCATCCAGGTGACCATCGCGACGGCCACGAGCGCGAGGACGGTCTCCAGCTGCTCCTGCTGGCGCTGGGGCAGCTGCCGGGTGGCGGCCTGCAGGGCGGCCGCGGCGCCCAGGCACAGGGCGGCGGCCAGCAGCACGCCGGCCCACACCAGGCGCAGCGCGCGCGGGCGGCCGCGCTGGACGAGGAAGGCCGCGACGATGCCGACGACGAGGGCGGCCTCGAGGCCCTCGCGCAGTCCGATGACGAACGTGGCGAGCACGCGCGACTCCTTCCGACGGGCCGCGGCCCGGGTCGGGCGGTGCGGGCGGGCGGCGCACTCCAGGTGAGGTGAGCCTCAGCGATGCTAGGGCTGCCTCACCTTCCTCGACGCCACCGGACCCGCCGATGTGGCGCACGTCACTGCGCGGGGCGGAACCGTCCCCGACAGGTGGCGTTGAAGCGCTCAGCCGCCAGCCCCCCGCCGGCCCGCTGCCCGCCCCTGTGCGCGCGGCGGGCTGGGCAGCGGGCAGGATCGGCACATGCAGCTCGACCCCGCGCCACCGTCCGCCCCCGCCGCGGCGCTGCCCACCGCCGTGGACGTGGAGGCGGCCGCCGCCCGGCTCTCCGGCGTCGTCACCCGCACCCCGCTGGCCACGAACGCGCGCTGGTCGGCGGCCCTCGACGCGCACGTGCGCGTCAAGCGCGAGGACCTGCAGGTGGTGCGCTCCTACAAGCTGCGCGGCGCCTACAACCTCGTGGCGCAGCTGAGCGAGGAGCAGCGCCGCAAGGGCGTGGTCACCGCCAGCGCCGGCAACCACGCGCAGGGCCTGGCGTACGCGTGCGCGGCGCTGCGGGTGCACGGGCGCATCTACGTGCCGCGCACCACGCCGCGCCAGAAGCGCGACCGCATCGCCGCGCTGGGGCAGGACTACGTCGAGACGCTCGTGCTGGGCGACACCTACGACGACTCCGCCGCCGCCGCCGCGCGCGACGCGGTGCAGAGCGGCGCCACGATCGTGCCCGCCTTCGACGACGCCCGGACGCTCACCGGCCAGGGCACGGTGGCCGTGGAGGTCGTCGAGCAGCTCGCCGAGCTCGGCGAGGGGCCGCCGGACGTGCTCGTGGTGCCCGTCGGGGGCGGCGGGCTGCTGGCGGGGGTGCTCACCTGGGTCGCCGAGCGGCACCCGCAGGTGCGGGTGGTCGGCGTCGAGCCCGCCGGGGCCGCCTCGATGGCGGCGGCGCTGACGGCGGGCGCCCCCGTGCGCCTGGACGCCCTCGACACCTTCGTCGACGGCGCGTCGGTGCGCCGCGTCGGCGAGGTGACGCACGCGGTGGTCGCCGGTCACCCCGTGGAGCTGGTGACGGTCCCGGAGGGGGCCGTCTGCGTGGAGATGCTCGCGATGTACCAGACCGACGGGATCATCGCCGAGCCCGCGGGGGCGCTGGCGACGGCGGCGCTGGCCGGGGCCGTGCGGGTGGAACCGGGCCAGGACGTCGTGTGCGTGGTCTCCGGGGGCAACAACGACATCAGCCGCTACGCGGAGATCATCGAGCGGGCCCTGGTCCACGAGGGGCGCAAGCACTACTTCCTCGTGGAGTTCCCGCAGGAGCCCGGGGCGCTGCGCCGCTTCCTCGACGAGGTGCTCGGCCCCGACGACGACATCACGCTCTTCGAGTACGTCAAGCGCAGCAACCGCGAGTTCGGGCCGGCGCTGGTGGGGATCGAGATCCCCTCCCAGGAGGACCTGCCGGGGCTGCTGGAGCGGATGGCCGCGGCGCCGCCGTCCTTCGAGCGCATCTCGGCGGCCGAGCCGCTGTACCGCTACCTCGTCTGAGACCGCCCTCCCCGCGCCGCGCGGAAGGGCTGCGGGCCGGCGCGCGTTGAGGCGGTCGTGGTGGTGGAGCTGTTCTCGTCGGCCTTCTGCGCGCCGTGCCGCAGCGCCCGCGCGGTGCTGGCCAGGGCCGGCGCGCTCGTGCCCGCCCTGCGGGTGCAGGAGGTCGACGTGGCCGCGGACGTCGAGCGCGCCCGGGCCGCGGCGGTGACCTCCACGCCCACGGTGCTCGTGCGCGACGCCGCCGGCGCGGAGGTCTTCCGCGCCGCGGGGGTGCCGACGCTGCCCCAGCTGCTCGTGGCCCTGGACCGCGCGGGCCTCACGCCGGGGAGCTGACGCGGCGCCGGGTGCGCCCGGTGACCAGGTGCTCGACGGTGCGCAGCGCGAGCGCGTGGACCGTCAGCACGGGGTTCACCCCGCCGTTGGTGACGTGCACGGACGCGTCGACGACCCGCACCTCCTCGTGCCCCCACAGCCGCCCGAGCGGGTCCACGACCGAGCGGGCGGGGTCGGTGCCCATCCGGCAGGTGCCCGCCTGGTGCTGACCGCCGCTCGGCCCGGCCGAGCCCGCCGACGCCGGCAGCGGCGGCACCCGGTGCACCCGGCGCGCCCCGGCGGCCCGCAGCCACCGCTCGGCCTTGCGCGGACAGGAACTCCTGCCCGCGCCGGTCCTCGGCGTGGACGCCCCCGGAGAGCATCGCGACCGCGTTGCCGTGCCGGTCGGTGGCGCGCGGGTCCAGGCGCACCCGGGAGGCGGCGCCGGTGACCTCCTGCACCGGGCCCACCACCCGCACCAGCCGGCGTCCCAGCGCGCGCAGCCCGGCTGCGGCGTCCGGTCCGTGCGGCGGGACGAACCCGCCGTCGACGAGCCAGCGGAAGGCGTGCGCCGGCGTGGGCACGAACTCGTTGGCGAGCATGCCGCCGCCGACGACGCCGGGGTTGCCGTGCCGCAGGTCGCAGGTGGCGATGGCCGGGCCGGGGCCGAGCAGGTCGACGACCTCGTCGGGGTCGTGGTCGTCGAAGAGGGCGGTCGCGCCGCCGTACACGTGTCCCTGCAGGTGCCGGCCGACCTGGTCGCGGTCGTTGCCCAGCCCGTGCGGCTCCCCCGGGTGCGCGCTGGCCAGCAGCAGCCGCGCCGTCTCGACCGCCCCGGCGGCCAGGACGACCTCGGCGCAGGAGACGGTGCGCCGCCACGTCCGCCCGGGCGCTCCCGCGCTCCCGCCGCCGCCCGCACCGTCCACCTCGCCCACGAGCGCGACGGCGACCACCCGCCCCGACGCGTCGGTCACGAGGCGCTCGGCGCGCGCACCGGTGACGACCGTGCAGGCGCCGGTGGCCAGGGCCCGCGGCAGCGCCGTGGTGTGGCTGCCGCCGCGGGCGCCGACCGGGCAGGCGAACCCCACGCACTGGGTGCAGCGCACGCACGCGGGCCGGCCGTCGCGGGGGCGGGAGTTCACCAGCAGCGGGACCGGCAGCGTCCCCAGCCCCAGCGCGCGGGCGCCGCGCTCCAGCAGCGCCACCTGCGCGGTGGCCGGCAGCGGCGGCATCGGGTAGTCCCGCGAGCGCGGCCCCGCCCACGGGTCCCCGCCGGCGCGGCCGCTGACGCCGAGCTCCCACTCGGCCTCGTCGTAGTAGGGCTCGAGGTCGTCGTGGTCGATCGGCCAGTCCGCCAGGGCGCTGCCGTCGGGGACGCCGTAGCGGGTGGCCATCCGGAAGTCGTCGGGGGCGAAGCGCCAGGCCTGCGCCCCGTACAGGCGGGTGCCGCCGCCGACGGTCATCGCGTTCGCGCCCCAGCGGTGGTCCCCGGGCCGGTGCAGGGAGCGGCCCTCGGGCGTGAGCAGCGAGCGCGGTTCCCGCGGCTCGCCCGTCCCGGCCAGCCCGGACGGCGAGCGCGGGTTGCGCAGGTGGTCGCGGGCCAGCGCGGCGGTGCCCGTCCAGGCGGCCCGCTCCACGAGCAGCACCCGCCGCCCGGAGGCGGCCAGCTTCCACGCCGCGGTCCCGCCGCCGGCGCCGGAACCCACCACGACGACGTCGTAGCGCTCGGCCACCCGCTCCGGCGGGGTGAGCGAGCGCGCCAGGTCGTCGAGCGCGGCGAGGGCGCCGGGGTCCACGTCGTCGACGGTGGTGCCGGGTCGCCAGCCGACCTCGGCCCACGTCGCGGGGTCGGCGTGGTGGACGTCCTGGACCAGGGCGGCCAGCCAGCGGGTCCCCTCGTCGGCGCGCAGGTCCTCCAGGACGGCCAGCCGCTGCTGCGCCGGGGCGGCGGCGAAGCTGGTGCCGCGCGCGGGCGGCCGCCTCGACGGTGGCCAGGGCCCGTGCGGCGCGCGGGGCCCAGTCGGGCCGGTCGCCGGTGAGGACCTCCCGCAGGGCCCGGACGGCGGGTGCGGGGTCGCGGGTGCGGGCGGTGACGGCCTCGACGAGAGCGGTGAGCAGGTCGTCGGGGAGGTGGTCCGGCAGGTCGTCGTCGACGCTGGGCACCCGCGCAGCCTAGGCCGCCCGGGTGCCGCGGGAGCCGCACCGGCACCGCCGCGCCGGTCCGCGCGTTGTCCCCGCAGGTGCCCCGCGACGACCCTGGAGACGACCCTGGAGACGACCGTGCCGCTCTCGTTCCGCTGGTCCAAGCGCCTGGGCAGGGGGTTGCGGCTCAACGCCTCGCGCTCCGGGCTCTCCGTCACCAAGCGCATCGGCCGCGCGACCGTGTCCAGCTCGGGGCGGGTGAGCGTGCGGCTGCTGAAGGGCCTGAACTGGCACGGCAAGCTGTGGTGAGCCGGTGGGGGCGGGCACCGGGACGGCCCCGCCTCCCACCGGCTCACCGGCGCTCACCGGCGCTCGCCGTGCTTCAGGAGCGGTGCCAGAGGACCGCGTGCCGCTCGGAGGAGTAGGGCGAGCCGGTCGACCCGACGACCACCTGCCGGTCGTTGACGTCCTCGGCCGTCCCCCGGTCGGTGATCCGCTCCGCGACGCCCTGGTGCCACAGGTGCACCTCCTGCACGGAGAACTGGCACTGGACGCGGTTGACGAGGACGCGCCCGGCCGCGTCGACGTCGACGGCGGTGGCGTCACCTTCACCGATGCCCAGGTCGCGCACCCCGGCCTTGCTCACCGCGAAGGGCAGGCGGGTCGGGTCGCAGACGGGCATCGGCATCGGCTGGTAGGTCGCCACGATCCGGCCGGCGTCGTTCAGGGAGCCGCCGGTGACGTGCTCCTGGTCGTTGGTCAGCTGCTCGGGGTAGAGCGCGTGCAGGACGGCCGGGGTGACGATCCTGCTCACCCTGCCGTCGCGCCACACCGAGTCGCCACCGAGGACCTGCCGGTGCTGGTTGACGTCGGAGGCGTGCTGCAGGCCCTTCAGCGTCACGAACTCGCCGGTGGAGGTCCGCAGCCTGGCCGTGCGGACGGGCTGGTCGTAGCCGGAGTTGCCGACCACGTCCCCGCGGTCGTTGATGGCGGTCGGCAGGAAGTCCGGCCCGAGGTCGACGAACGCGCCCCCCGTGCGCAGGAAGCCGTGCACGGCGTCGCCGACCCATCGGGTGCCGACGATCTCCCCCCGGTCGTTGACGTCCTGCGGCTCGACGTCGGCGCCGAGGTCGGTGAGCCGGCCGGCGGACCAGCGGAAGCCGTGCACGCCCGTCCCCCCGGGGAGCGTGCCGCTGCCGACGACCACACCGCGGTCGTTGACCGCGGTCGCCGTGCCGGCGACGCCCAGGTCGACGGCCGTCCAGCCGGAGGCCGCGGCGGCGGGTGCGGGTGCGGCGGGTGCGGCCTGCGCGGTCCCGGGAGCCGGGAGCCCGAGCAGCACGGGCACGGCCACCAGGCCTGCGGTGAACTTCCTCATCACGTCTCTCCTCGCCCCCCGGGCCGTCGACGGAGCCGGAGGCTCCACGAACGGCCCTGTCCACAGCCCCGAACGTCCATGAAAGTAGTCGGCCGTCACTCACCGTCGCTGAGCTTTCGTCGACTTGGTCACCCGAACGGCCTATTCAGTGACGGGACGTGACACGACCGGGAGCGCGGCGCCACCGCGCCGACCACGGGGAGGAACGGGGCCGGTCGAGACGCACGGGGCGGGTGGGGCGGGTGGGGCTCGAACCCACGACCGAGGAATTATGAGTTCCCTGCTCTGACCGGCTGAGCTACCGCCCCGCAGGCGCTCATCCTGCCACGCGGCCGGAACGGTCAGCGCCTCCCGCCGACCGTTCCGCCGCCGCCCTCGTGGTGGATGCGCCCCGCCGTGCGCCGCAACGGCTTCCCGCTGCCGCCCCAGCGGGCGGCGGTGATCTCGGCGGCGATGGAGACGGTCGTCTCCTCGGGGGTGCGCGCACCCAGGTCCAGGCCGATGGGCGAGGACAGCCGCGCCAGCTGCTCCTCGCCCAGACCCGCCTCGCGCAGCCGGGCGAGGCGGTCCTCGTGCGTGCGCCGCGAGCCCATCGCGCCGACGTAGGCGGCCGGTCCGCGCAGCGCGAGCTCCAGCAGGGGGACGTCGAACTTCGGGTCGTGGGTGAGCACGCACAGCACGGTGCGCTCGTCGACCTCGGTGCGCGCCAGGTAGCGGTGCGGCCACTCCACGACGACCTCGTCGGCGTCGGGGAAGCGGCGCGGGGTGGCGAAGACGGGGCGGGCGTCGCAGACGGTGACGTGGAAGCCGAGGAAGGCGCCGACGCGGGTCAGGGCGGCGGCGAAGTCGATGGCGCCGAAGACGACGAGGCGGGGCGGCGGGGCGAAGGACTCCACGAACACCTCCAGCTCGTCGTGGCGGCGCTGGCCGTCGGCGCCCAGGTGCAGGCAGGCGGTGGTGCCGGTCTCCAGCAGCCCGCGCGCGTCGTCGGTGACGGCGTCGTCCAGCCGCGCGGAGCCGAGGGTGCCCTCGCGCCCGCCGGGGTGCACGAGCAGCGTGCGACCGCGCAGCTCCGCGGGGCCGGCGACGACGGTGGCGGCGGCCACGGGCCGCCGCTCGCGCACGGCGGCCGCGAGCGCCCGCACCTGCGCGGCGTCGCCGCCGGAGCCGTCGAGGCGGCGCACGAAGACGTCGAGCTCTCCCCCGCACGTGAGCCCGACGGCGAAGGCGTCGTCGTCGCTGACGCCGTAGCGGGTCAGCACGGGCACGCCGTCGGCGAGGACCTGGCGGGCGAGCTCGTAGACGGCGCCCTCGACGCAACCGCCCGAGACGCTGCCGACGACCTCGCCGTCGGCGTCGACGGCCAGCGAGGCCCCCGGCTGCCGGGGCGCGGAGCGCCAGGTGCGCACGACGGTGGCCACGGCCACGGCCCGGCCGCTGCCGGTCCACCGCGCCACCTGCTCCAGGACGTCCCGCACGCGCCCATGCTCGCCGGTGCCCGCCGGGCGCGTGCAGCCGGTCCGCCCGTCAGGGTGTCCAGGCGTCCCCGGTGGGCAGCGGCTCGCCCGGGCAGCCGGCGAGGACGTCGGCCATGGCGGCGTGCTCGGCGGGGGTGACCCACAGCCCCCACTCGCGCTTCACGGCGACCTGGCGGGCAACGTAGGCGCACTCCCCGCGCGGTGGCAGCCACTGCGAGGCGTCGTCGTCGCCCTTGGCGGAGTTCAGCGGGCCGTCGACGGCGAGCAGCTCGAGGGGGTCGTTGGCGAAGCGGACGAGCTCGTCCTCGTCGAGGTCGGCGGCGCCGGTGCGCCAGGCGGCGGCGAGCGCGACGACGTGGTCGACCTGGACGTCGGCGCTGGTAGCGGCGCCGCGCCGGAAGGCGATGACCTCCCCGGAGTAGGGGTCCTCCAGGGTGCCGGCGAGGACGGTGCAGCCGTCCTCGCCGAGGCGGACCTCGCGCAGGTCGCGGCGCAGCACGTCGTCGCGGGTGCGGCAGCCGTTGCCGTCGGTGTCGACCCAGCTCTCGCCGAAGCGGGTGCGCTGGTAGTCCTCGCCGGTCTCGGCGGGGCGGACGGGCAGCTGCGCGAGGGCCTGCGCGGCACTGCCCGCCGCGGGCGCGGGCCGCGGCTGCGGGTCGGCGCGCAGGACGCGCCAGGCGAGGACGGCCAGGACGAGCAGCAGCAGCGGGACGAGCACGGCGGCGATCGCGGGGACAGCGCTGCGACGCCCCTGCACCGCACCTCCGAGCCGCCACGGACGAGCGGAGGGGGCGTGCGATCCGCACGCCCCCTCCGAGCAGCTCCCGCAGTTGGACTCGAACCAACAACCTGCCGGTTAACAGCCGGCTGCTCTGCCAATTGAGCTATGCGGGACCACATCTCGTGACCGCCGGTCACGACTGCTCCAACCGTACCAGCCCCGCGGACCGCTCCGCGCACCACGCACGTCACGCGCGCCGCGCGGCGGCCGCGCGCCCACCACGCGCCCGCCGCCCGCCCGTCACGCGCCCTGGGCGCGCTCCTGCCAGGCGCGGCGCGCGGCCTCCAGGCGGAACAGCTCCGCCGACGCCTGCCGGTACTCCGCCGCCTGGCCGGCGGGGTCGAGCCGCTGCAGGGCGCGGCGGACCTCCGCCACGGCCCGCGTCGCCGCCTGGCCGGCCAGGGCCGCCACGAGCGAGCGGCCCCAGCGCTCCAGGTCCTCCTCGCTGCTCACCGGCAGGTCGAGGGCGGCGAGCTCGTCGACGAGGGCGGCCACCGGGCCCTCGGCGTAGTCCAGGACGGCCGCGACCCACGCGGGCCCCTGCGGCGCCTCCAGCGGGCCGCCGGCCGCGGTGACGGCGTCGTGCACGGCGCGGTGGGCGGGCGCGGTGAAGGCGTCGGCGTCCAGGGCGTCGGCGACGTCGGCCACCGCCCACGGCGCCTGCAGCACGCAGGCCAGCACCTGCCGCTCCAGCTGGGCGACGGGGTCGCGCGGGTCGGTGCGCGGCAGCGCGACCGTCGGGCGCTGCGGCCGGCGGGCGTCCTCGCGCGGGGCCGGCCCGCTCGCGCCGGTGCGCCCGCCCGCGTGCGAGCGCACCCGCTCCAGCACGAAGCGCTCGTCGAGGAAGCCCGTCCAGCGGTCCAGGTTGATCGCGTAGCGCTGCTGCAGACCGCGGTCGCGGATGCCGGCGACGATGGGCGCGGCCGCGTCCAGGGCGGCCAGCCGGCCCGCCTCGGAGTCCAGGTCGAAGCGCTCCAGGGTGGAGCGGATGGCGAACTCGAACAGCGGCACCCGGCCGTCGACGAGGGCGGCGACGGCCGCGTCCCCGGCCGACAGCCGCAGCTCGCACGGGTCCTGGCCGCTGGGCGCCACGGCCACGTAGGTCTGCGCGGTGAAGCGCTGGTCCAGCTCGTAGGCCTTCAGCGCGGCCTTCTGCCCGGCCGCGTCGCCGTCGAAGGTGAAGACGACCTCGCTGGAGCCGTCGGCCTCGCCGAGCATGCGCTGCACGGTGCGGGCGTGCTCCTCGCCGAAGGCCGTGCCGCAGGTGGCCACGGCCGTGGTGACCCCGGCCAGGTGGCAGGCCATGACGTCGGTGTAGCCCTCGACGACGACGACGCGCTTGGTGCGGGAGATGTCGCGCTTGGCCAGGTCGAGGCCGTAGAGGGCCTGCGACTTCTTGTAGACCGGCGTCTCCGGGGAGTTGAGGTACTTCGCCTCGATGCGGTCGTCGTCGAACAGCCGCCGCGCGCCGAAGGCGACGGTGTGGCCGCCGACGTCGCGGATGGGCCACACCAGCCGGCCGCGGAAGCGGTCGTACAGGCCCCGCTGCCCGCGCCCGGCCAGGCCGGAGACGACGAGCTCCTCCTCGCCGAAGCCCTTGGCGCGCAGCTGGCGCAGCAGCGCGTCACCGCCCGCGGGGGCGAAGCCGACGCCGAAGCGGGCCGCGTCGGCGCGGGTGAAGCCGCGCTCGGCCAGGAAGGTGCGCGCGGCCTCGGCGGGGCCCGGCGCCTCCAGCTGCGCGCTGTAGAAGGCCTCGGCGACCGTGTGCATCTCCAGCAGCCGCTGGCGCTGGCCGAGGTTGCTCGCGGGCCGCTGCGCGCTGCGCCCGCCGTCGTCGACGTAGCGCAGCTGGACGCCGGCGCGGGCGGCGAGCTGCTCGACGGCGTCGGTGAAGGTCAGGCCGTCCAGGCGCATGAGGAACTCGATGGCGTCCCCGGACTCCCCGCAGCCGAAGCAGCGCCAGCGGCCGGTGGCCGGGCGGACGGTGAAGCTGGGGGTGCGCTCGTCGTGGAAGGGGCACAGCCCCTTGGAGGAGCCGATGCCGCCGGAGCGCAGCTCGACGCGCTCGCCGACGACCTCGTCCAGGCGCACGCGCTCCTTGACGGCCAGGAGGTCGTCTGGATGGATGCGCCCGGCCACGGCTGGAGTCTAGGCCCGCCCGCGCCGGTGCTCCCGCGTCGGCGGGGGCCGGCAGGAGGGTGGCAGGAGGGTGGCAGGATCGCCCCGTGAGCAGTCCCGAGCGCGCCGACCGCAGCAGCCCCGCCGACCGCAGCTGGGGCTTCCGCACCCGCGCCGTCCACGCCGGCGCGGTGCCGGAGCCGACGACGGGGGCGCGGGCCGTGCCGATCTTCCAGACGACGAGCTTCGTCTTCGAGGACGCCGCGGACGCCGCCAACCTCTTCGCGCTGCAGAAGTACGGCAACATCTACTCGCGCATCTCCAACCCCACCGTCGCCGCGCTGGAGGAGCGCATGGCCTCGCTGGAGGGCGGCCTGGGCGCGGTGGCGTGCGCCAGCGGGCAGTCCGCGGAGTTCCTGGTCTTCGCCGCGCTGGCGGGTGCGGGCGACCACGTCGTCGCCTCGAACAACCTCTACGGCGGCACCGTCACCCAGCTGGACGTGACGCTGCGCCGCTTCGGCGTCGACACCGTGTTCGTCGCCCCCGAGCCCGAGGCGGTCCGCGCCGCGATCACCGAGCGCACGCGGTTCGTCTTCACCGAGCTCGTCGCGAACCCCTCGACCGTGGTCGCCGACGTCAGGGCGCTGGCCGACGTCGCCCACGAGGCGGGCATCCCGCTGATCGTCGACGCGACGACGGCCACCCCCTACCTGTGCCGCCCCATCGAGCACGGCGCGGACATCGTCATCCACTCGGCCACGAAGTTCCTCGGCGGGCACGGCACGACGCTCGGCGGGGTCGTCGTCGACGCCGGCACCTTCCCCTGGGACAACGGGAAGTTCCCGGCGATGACCGAGCCGGTCGCCTCCTACGGCGGCCTGAGCTGGTGGGGCAACTTCGCCGAGTACGGCTTCCTCACCAAGCTGCGCAGCGAGCAGCTGCGCGACATCGGCGCGACCCTGGCCCCGCACTCGGCGTTCCTGCTGCTGCTGGGCGTGGAGACGCTGCCGCAGCGCATGCGCGAGCACGTCGCCAACGCCCGGCGGGTGGCGCAGTGGCTGGAGGCCGACGAGCGGGTCAGCTGGGTGCGCTACTCGGGCCTGCCCAGCCACCCGCACCACGAGCTCGCGCAGCGCTACCTGCCCGAGGGCCCCGGTGCGGTCTTCTCCTTCGGGGTGGTGGGCGGCCGGGCGGCGGGCGAGCGCTTCATCGAGGCCTGCCAGCTGTGCTCGCACCTGGCCAACATCGGCGACGCGCGCACCCTGGTGCTGCACCCGGCCTCCACGACGCACCAGCAGCTGTCCCCCGACCAGCTCACCGCGGCGGGGGTGCCCGAGGACCTCGTGCGGATCAGCGTGGGTCTGGAGGACGTCGAGGACGTCCTGTGGGACCTGGACCAGGCGCTCGCAGCGGCCGTGGAGGGAGAGCGATGAGCGAGGGCACCACCGGCACCGGCGCCCCGGTCGGCGCCATCGGGGACACGGGCACCGCGGCCGCGCAGCCGGCCGCGCAGGCGCCCCCGGCCACGGGCAGCAAGGACGCCCCGCCCGTGCACGAGGTCCGCGGCTGGTCGCCGCCCTCCCCCGGCGAGCGGTTGCGGATCCTGCGGCGCTCGCGCACCGTCGCGATCCTCGGCGCCTCGAACAAGCCCTCCCGCGCCTCGTACTTCGTGGCGACCTACCTGCTCTCCAGCTCCGACTTCGAGGTGTGGTTCGTCAACCCGAACGAGCGCGAGGTCCTCGGCCGCCCGTGCTACCCCTCGCTGGCGGAGCTGCCGGGGGTCCCCGACCTCGTCGACGTCTTCCGCCGGCCCGCCGAGCTGGGCGCGGTCCTCGACGAGGTCATCGCGGTCGGCGCGCCGGTGATGTGGATGCAGCTGGGCCTGGCCGACGAGGAGGTCGCCCGCCGCGGCCAGGAGGCCGGGGTGAGCGTGGTGATGAACCGCTGCCTGAAGATCGAGCACGCGCGCTTCCACGGCGGGCTGCACTTCGCGGGTTTCGACACCGGGGTGATCTCCGCCAAGCGCGGGGCGCGCTGAGCGGTGCCCCCCGGCGGTGGGGGGCGTCGAGCGGGCCGCCGCCACCGGGGCCCGGGCGCTGACCCGAGGGCGGTCGCGGGACGGCCGTCCTCGGCCGGTGGAAAATCCCGGCGCCGACCGCGGGCGGCTGCCTACGCTGCCCGCCCGTGACCTCCTCCGACCAGCTCGCCGCACCGGGCACCGTCACCGTGCACCCGCGTCCCACCGACGGCCTGGCCGTCGCCGCCCTCGTGACCTCGCTCGTCGGGGGCTCCCTCGTCTCGATCGTGCTGGGCGTCCTCGCGCTGCGCCGCACCGCCCGCTCGGGCGCCGGTGGCCGCGGCCTGGCCGTCGCCGGCGTCGTGCTGGGAGCGGTGCAGGTGGTGGCCGGTCTCGCGATCGCCGTCGCGACCGTGCTGCTCGGCGTCGGGATCAGCCTGTCCGCGGGTTCCTCGGGTTCCGCGGGTTCCGCGGGTTCGGCGCAGGACGGCGCGACGGCGCGCACCCCGGCGGACGGCGGGGGTACCGGCGCGGACGGCGCGGACGGCGGGGTCGGCAGCGCGCTCGCCATCGACACGCTGCTGGCCGGGGACTGCTTCGACGAGTCCGCGTCCTCGATGGACACCGGCAGCGTCAGCCTCGCGGACTGCGCCGTGCCGCACACCGCCGAGGTCGTCCAGGTGCACCCGCTCGACGCGGTGTTCGGCGACGACTACCCGGGGCGGCAGGCGCTGGCCGACGAGGCCGAGGAGCACTGCTCCCAGGCGGTCGGCCAGGCCGTCGCGGGCTCCGGCCTGGACGGCGAGGGCCTGGAGTACACGTACTACTACCCCACCGAGGCGAACTGGCAGGCGGGCAGCCGGCTCGTGCAGTGCAACCTGACGAGCGCCTCCGGGCTGGTGGGCTCGCTGACCGCGGGGACGCTCAGCGCCTGGTGAGGCGCTGGTGCCAGCCCAGCGCCGAGACGTCGGTGAGCGAGGCGACCTGGTCGACGACGACCCGCAACCGGGCGGCGTCGTCGGCCGCGGCCGCGTGGTCCTCGCGGAACGGCGGTTCCAGCACCTCGGGGGCGTGGCGGACGAGCTCGGCGAGCAGTTCGTGCAGCAGCTCGCGCTGGCGGGCGTAGAAGGGCTGGCGCTCCTGGGCGCTCATGACGAACGTGGCCGCCACGCCCTTGAGGACGGCGACCTCCAGCGCCGTCTCCGGCGGGACGACGACGTCGGCGGCGTAGCGGGTGAGCGGGCCCGGGCCGTAGCGCTCGCGGGTGGCGTGCTCGGCGGCGTTGGCGAACCGGCCGATGAGCTGGCTGGTCATGTCCTTGAGCGCGGCCAGATGGCGGCGCCCGCCGAACACCTCCCCGGGCTGCTCCACGGCCCAGAACGGCGAGGAGGACAACCGCTGCAGCGCAGCGCTGACGGCCTCGTCGGTGGCGTCGGGCACGTACCAGTCGCGCACCTGCGCGGCGACCCGCGCGCGGGTCTCGGCGGAGGCCAGCCAGTCCAGGCGCACGTGCCCGGCCACGACGGCGTCCTCGACGTCGTGGACGCAGTACGCGACGTCGTCGGCGAAGTCCATGACCTGCGCCTCCACGCACGGGCGGTCGCGCGGTGCGCCGTCGCGCAGCCAGTCGAACACCTCCGCGTCGTCGGCGTAGGCCCCGAACTTCGTGGTGGCGCGCGGGGCGGCGCCGTGCAGCCAGGGGTACTTGGTGGAGGCGTCCAGGCTGGCGCGGGTGAGGTTGAGCCCGACGGGCGTGCCGTCCGGGCGCGTGCTCTTGGGCTCCAGCCGCGTGAGCAGCCGCAGGGTCTGGGCGTTGCCCTCGAAGCCCCCGATGCCGGCGGCGGCCTCGGCCAGCGCCCGCTCGCCGTTGTGGCCGAACGGCGGGTGGCCGAGGTCGTGCGCGAGGCAGGCGGTGTCCACGACGTCCGGGTCGCAGCCGAGCACGGCGCCGAGCTCGCGGCCGACCTGGGCGACCTCCAGGGAGTGCGTCAGCCTGTTGCGCACGAAGTCGTCGGTGCCCGGGCCCACCACCTGCGTCTTGGCCGCCAGCCGGCGCAGCGCCGAGGAGTGCAGGACGCGCGCGCGGTCGCGGGCGAAGGCGGTGCGGCTGTGCGTCTTGGGCGGTTCGGGCGCCCAGCGCTCCAGGTCGGCCGCGGCGTAGCCGGCCGGTGTGCTCATCCGCCGGACACCGACAGCTCGGCCTGGCGGACCATCTCGGCGGCGACGCCGGTGAGCTCCTGGCTGTCGAGCCAGCCCTCCGGCAGCGCGACGCGGCTCTGCGGGGAACCCGCCCGCCCGCGCGAGCCCTCGGCGGCCTCGCCCGGGTAGGGCTGGTCGAGGTCGAGGTCGGCGATGAGCTCGTCGAGGGCCGCCAGGGTGTCGACGAGGGCGAGGCGGGCCCGCATGTCCCCGCCGACGGCGTAGCCCTTGAGGTACCAGGAGACGTGCTTGCGGATGTCGCGGCAACCGCGCAGCTCGTCCTCGTAGAACTCGACGAGCAGCTCGGCGTGCCGGCGCATGACCGCGGTGACGTGCCGCAGGCCGGGCCGCACCCGCTCGTCGCGGCCGGCGAAACCCGCTTCGAGGTCGGTGAACAGCCAGGGCCGGCCCAGGCAGCCGCGGCCGACGACGACGCCGTCGCAGCCGGTGCGGCGCACCATCTCCAGCGCGTCCTCGGCGCTCCAGACGTCGCCGTTGCCGAGCACGGGGATCGTGGTGACGGTCTCCTTGAGCCGGGCGATCGCCTCCCAGTCGGCGTGCCCGGAGTAGTGCTGCGAGGCCGTGCGCCCGTGCAGGGCGACGGCCGCGGCACCCTCCTGCTCGGCGGTCCGGCCGGCCTGCAGGTAGGTGAGGTGGTCGTCGTCGATGCCCTTGCGCATCTTCACCGTCAGCGGGACGCCGCCCTTGGCGGCCTCCCGGACCGCGCCGTGCACGATCTGGCGGAACAGGTCCGCCTTCCACGGCAGCGCCGAGCCGCCGCCCTTGCGGGTCACCTTGGGCACGGGGCAGCCGAAGTTGAGGTCGACGTGGTCGGCGAGGTCCTCGGCGACGATCATCTCGACGGCCTTGGCGACCGTGACCGGGTCGACGCCGTACAGCTGCAGGCTGCGGGGGCGCTCGTCGGGGCCGAACCCGATGAGCCGCATCGTCTCGGGCGTGCGCTCGACGAGGGCGCGGGAGGTGATCATCTCGCTGACGTAGAAGCCCTCGCCGTGCTCGCGGCACAGCTGCCGGTAGGCGGCGTTGGTGATGCCGGCCATCGGCGCGAGGACCACGGGCGTGGCCGAGACGTGCGGCCCGATGCGCAGCGGCGCGACGGGGGCGCTCGTCGGGGGTGCCGTCAGGGTGGGTGCGCTCACCCTCCCATTGTGAGGGCCCGCGCGGGTGCCGGGCAGCCGGCGGGTGGGTGGGGGCCCGGGCGGCCCCTCCCGGGAGCGGGCCTCAGGGGACGGGCGCCGCGCCGAGGTGGCGTCCACGGCGCGACGGGCGGGCGAGGGCGAACAGCCCCAGCCCGGCGAGCAGCCCCCAGAACGCGCTGCCCACCCCGGCCGGGCTGACCCCGGAGGCGACGACCGCGAACGTGGCCGCCGCCGTCAGCCGCTGCTGCGGCTGCTCCAGGGCGGAGACGAGGCCACCGGCGAAGGAGTCCAGCAGCGCCAGCCCGGCGACGGCCTCGACGAGGACGGGGCTGGTGCCCCCGACGAACCCGGCCACGGGCGTGGCCAGCAGGCCCAGCAGCAGGTAGGCCGCCCCGCCGCCGACCGCGGCGATCCAGCGCCGCCCGGGGTCGCGCGCCGCCCCCGGGCCGGCGATGATCCCGGCCGCCAGGGCGGACAGGTTCACCGCGTGACCGCCGAAGGGCGCCGCGAGCAGCGTGCCGACCCCCGAGCCGGCCAGCACCCGGCCCACCGGCAGGTCCCGGTGGCCCAGGGTGTGCAGCACCGCCAGGCCGGGCACGTTCTGGCCCGCCATCGTCACCACGTACAGCGGCACGCCCAGCGAGACCAGCACGAACGGGTCCAGCGCGGGCAGCACCGGCACCAGCCGCGGCAGCCACTCCGGCGCGGGCGCGGTCTGCACTGAGAGCGCCGTGCCGGCCAGCGCGACGAGCATCGCCGCCGGCACCGCCCACCCCGAGCCCGTGCGGCGCAGCAGCAGCCAGACCGCGACGACCGCCAGCGCCGCGAGCGGCTGCTCGCGCACGGCGTCCACCGGTGCCAGGCACAGCGGCAGCAGCACCCCGGCCAGCAGCGCACCGGAGACGGGCACCGGCACCCTGCGCACGAGCGCGGCCAGCCGCGGCCAGCAGCCGGTGACCACCAGCAGCAGCCCGCACAGCGCGAACGCGCCGACCGCCGCCGCGAAGGAACCGGTGCGCCCCTGCGCGGCGACGAGCAGCGCCGCGCCGGGCGTGGACCACACGAACGACAGCGGCCGGCGGGTGCGCCAGGACAGCAGGCACGCCAGGGCGCCCTGCACCAGGCACAGCACGAGCAGACCCGACGCCGCCTGCGCCGGGGTGGCGCCGACGGCGCTGAGCCCGGCCAGCACGAGCACGAACGAGCTGGCGAAACCCGTCAGGGCCGCGACGCACCCGGCGACGAGCGGGCGCGCCAGCCCCTCGCGCGCTCCGCCGCCCGCGGGGGGCTGGTGCGCGGCGAGCGGGTACGCCGGGCGGCTCAGGCCCCGACCAGGCGCGCACCGAGCCAGGCGGTCACCTGGCTGAGGCCGACGCGCTCCTGCGCCATGCTGTCGCGCTCGCGGATCGTGACGGCCTGGTCCTCGAGGGTGTCGAAGTCGACGGTGATGCAGTACGGCGTGCCGACCTCGTCGTGGCGGCGGTAGCGGCGGCCGATGGCCCCGGCGTCGTCGAACTCGACGTTCCAGCTCCTGCGCAGCTCCGCGGCCAGGTCGCGCGCCTTCGGGGACAGCTGCTCGTTGCGCGAGAGCGGGAAGACGGCGGCCTTGACGGGGGCCAGGCGGTGGTCCAGGCGCAGCACGGTGCGCTTGTCGACACCGCCCTTGGTGTTGGGCGCCTCGTCCTCGGTGTAGGCGTCGACGAGGAAGGCCATGAGCGAGCGGGTCAGGCCGGCCGCGGGCTCAATGACGTAGGGCGTCCAGCGCTCGCCCTTGGTCTGGTCGAAGTACGACAGGTCGACGCCGGACTCCTTGGAGTGCGTCGACAGGTCGTAGTCGGTGCGGTTGGCGATGCCCTCCAGCTCGCCCCACTCCGAGCCGGTGAAGCCGAAGCGGTACTCGATGTCGACGGTCCGCTTGGAGTAGTGCGACAGCTTCTCCTGCGGGTGCTCGAAGAAGCGCAGGTTGCCGGGGTCGATGCCCAGGCCCACGTACCAGGACATCCGCTCCTGCAGCCAGTACTCGTGCCACTGCTCGTCGGTGCCGGGCTCGACGAAGTACTCCATCTCCATCTGCTCGAACTCGCGGGTGCGGAAGATGAAGTTGCCGGGGGTGATCTCGTTGCGGAAGCTCTTGCCGATCTGGCCGATGCCGAACGGCGGCTTCTTGCGCGCCGAGCCCATGACGTTGGCGAAGTTCACGAAGATGCCCTGGGCGGTCTCCGGGCGCAGGTAGTGCAGGCCCTCCTCGTTGTCCACCGGGCCCAGGTAGGTCTTCATGAGGCCGGAGAACTCGCGCGGCTCGGTCCACTGCCCGCGCACCCCGGTGTCGGGGTCGGGGACGTCGGCCAGGCCGTTGACCGGCGGGTGGCCGTGCTTGGCCTCGTAGGCCTCCAGCAGGTGGTCGGCGCGGTAGCGCTTGTGCGTGACCAGGGACTCCACCAGCGGGTCGGTGAAGACGGCCACGTGGCCCGAGGCCTCCCACACGCGCCGCGGCAGGATGACCGAGGAGTCCAGGCCCACGACGTCGTCGCGCGAGGAGACCGTCGCCCGCCACCACTGGCGCTTGATGTTCTCCTTCAGCTCCACCCCGAGCGGACCGTAGTCCCAGGCGGAGCGGGTGCCCCCGTAGATCTCGCCCGACGGGAAGACGAAACCCCGGCGCTTGGCGAGGTTGACGACGGGGTCGAGGCGCGAGGAGGGCGAGGCGGCCACGCGGGTGCTCCTGTCCGGCTGGGTGTCGGCGGCGCGCCCGCCGGGAGCGGCGGGCGGAGCCGCCAGGTTACGCGCTGAGCGGAGCGGCCCGTCGAGCGGACGACCCCGGCGGGGCGGAGCCGTAGGCTGACCCGGCCGCGGGGCGGACCCGGCGGCGAGAGCGACGACGAGACCCGACGAGACCCGACGACGAGCCCGAGGACGCGCCCGGCGACCAGCCCGGCCCGCGCGGGCGCGAGGGAAGGAGCAGCCGTGACCACCCCGGCCCGCCGGTCCACCAAGCAGCGCTCCGCGGTCTCCGCCGTCCTGGACGAGGCCGACGCGTTCCTGTCGGCGCAGGACCTGCACGCCAAGCTGCGCGAGCGCGGCGACAGCGTCGGGCTGGCCACCGTCTACCGCGCGCTGCAGGCGCTGGCCGAGGACGGCGACGTCGACGTGCTGCGCACCGACGACGGCGAGGCCGTGTACCGCCGCTGCAGCACCGGCCACCACCACCACCTGGTGTGCCGCCTGTGCGGGCGCACGGTCGAGGTCGAGGGCCCGGCCGTCGAGGCCTGGGCCCGGCGCGTGGGCGCCGACCACGGCTTCACCCGGGTGCAGCACGTCGTGGAGGTCTTCGGCGTCTGCGGGCCGTGCAGCGCCCGGCAGGAGCAGGCCGAGCGGGACGGGCAGCGGGCCGAGGGCTGAGGGCGCGGGCGGCCGGGCCGGGCCGGACGCCGCCGTCGGCGGGTGTCCGGAGGCGCTGTTAGCGTCTCCGGCGGCCGACGACGCACCGTCGATCGCCACGTGCCGAGCACGTGCCGTGACCACGGGTAACGTCGGCGGCCACCGTCCCACCGCCCGAGCACCTGGAGGAGCCCGTGAACCGATCCGAACTCGTCACCGCCGTCGCCGAGCGCAGCGGACTGACGCAGACCGACGCCGACGCCGTCCTCAGCGCCTTCGGCGACGTCCTCGTCGAGGCCGTCGCCAAGGGCGAGCCGGTCAAGCTGCCCGGCCTGATGACCGTCGAGCGCGTCGAGCGCGCCGCCCGCACCGGCCGCAACCCCCGCACCGGGGAGACGCTGGAGATCGCCGCGTCCTTCGGCGCGAAGCTGACCGCCGGCTCCAAGCTCAAGGCCGCCGCCGCCGGCGACTGACCGGCGCGACCGACCGGCGCAGCCGACCGGCGCAGCGCCCACCGCCTCGCCTCCCCCGCCCGCGCCAGGCACCCCGCCGCCCCCGGTTTCGCCGTCGGGCGCGGACGCGCAAGACTGCCCCCGTCGCCCGGCGGAGGGCGAACGGCAGCAGACGGACGTGCACGTGGAGTCAGCGTCGACCCTCGAGCACCGGCAGGGAGGCGAGGCGAGCCCGTGAGCACGTACACGCAGGTGGCCAGGGACGGCACCCGGGACGGTGGGGGCGGAGGGCAGGCCCTCACCCTGGACGGGGTCTCCTCCGACGAGGGCCACGCCGCGCTGCGGGCCTCGGTGCGCCGCCTGGGCGAGCTGCTCGGGGAGTCGCTGACCCGCCACGAGGGCGCCGAGCTGCTCGACCTCGTCGAGCAGGTGCGGGCGCTGGCCCGCGAACCCGACGACGGCGCCGAGCTGGCCCGGCTGCTGTCCGGCGTCGACGACGCCACGGCCATCGTGCTGGCGCGGGCGTTCACCGCCTACTTCCAGCTGGCCAACGCCTCCGAGCAGCTGCACCGCGGCCTGGAGCTCACCCGCTCCAGCGGCGGGCTGTCGGCCGCCCTGGAGCGCCTGTCCAGCGCCGTGGACGCCGGCGAGCTGGACGTGGCCACCACCAACGAGGTGCTGGGCCGGCTGCAGCTGCGCCCGGTCTTCACCGCCCACCCGACCGAGTCCAGCCGCCGCTCGGTGCTGGACCTGCTGCTGCGCATCACGAGCATCGTCGAGGCCTCGGAGGACCCCCAGCAGCGCCCGGCCGACGCCGCGCGCGGCCAGCGCCGCCTCGCGGAGCTGGTGGACCTGCTGTGGCAGACCGACGAGCTGCGCGTGGAGCGCCCGCGACCGGCCGACGAGGCCCGCTCGGCGCTGCACTACCTGCGCAACCTCACCTCCCAGGTGCTGCCGGACCTGCTGGAGGACCTGGACACCGGGCTGCGCTCGGCCGGCCTGGAGCTGCCCGCCGACGCCCAGCCGCTGCGCTTCGGCAGCTGGGTCGGCGGCGACCGGGACGGCAACCCCAACGTCACCCCCGAGGTGACGCTGGAGGTGCTCGGCATGCAGCACGAGGCGGCCATCGACGTGCTGGTGGCGGCCACGCGCGACCTGCTCACCGAGCTGGCGGCCTCCACCCAGGTCGTCGGGTTCTCCGAGGAGCTGCTCGCCTCGCTGCGCGAGGACGCCCTGGCGCTGCCCGAGGTGCACGGCGCCCGCGCCCACCTCAACGGCGAGGAGCCGTACCGCTTCAAGCTCTCCTACGTCCTGGCCCGCCTGGAGGGGACGAGGGCGCGGCTGCGCTCGGGCGCCGAGCACGTCCCCGGCCGCGACTACACCGGGGTCGAGGAGTTCACCGCCGAGATCCGCATGATCGAGGAGTCGCTGCGCCGCAACGACGGCGACCTCGTCGCCGACGGCGCCGTGGCGCGCCTGCTGCGGGTGGTGCGGGCCGTCGGGTTCGGGCTGGCGACGCTGGACGTGCGCGAGCACGCCGGCCGCCACCACGCGGCGCTGGCCGCGATCTACGACCGCCTCGGCGAGCTCATCACCCCCTACGCCGACCTGGACCGCAGCGCCCGCACCAAGCTGCTGTCCAAGGAGCTGTCCGGGCACCGGCCCCTCATCGGCGCCGCCGTGCGCACCCTCACCGGTGCCCCGGCGCAGGTGGTGCAGCTGTTCTCCACCATCCGCGAGGCGCTGGACCGCTACGGCGACGACGCGATCGAGACCTACATCGTCTCGATGACGCAGGGCATCGACGACCTCTTCGCCGTCGTCGTGCTGGCCCGCGAGGTCGGCCTCGTCGACCTGTCGGAGGGCCGGGACGTCGCGCGCATCGGCTTCGCGCCGCTGTTCGAGACGGTCACCGAGCTGGAGGCCGCCGAGGAGCTGCTCGAGGGGCTGCTGAGCGACCCCTCCTACCGCCGCGTCGTGGCCGCCCGCGGCGACGTGCAGGAGATCATGCTCGGCTACTCCGACTCCTCCAAGGACGCCGGCATCGCCGCCTCCCGCTGGCAGATCCACCGCGCCCAGCGCGCGCTGCGCGACGTCGCCGCCCGCCACGGGGTCACCCTGCGCCTCTTCCACGGCCGCGGCGGTTCCGTCGGCCGCGGCGGCGGCCCGACCGGCGAGGCGATCCTCGCCCAGCCCTACGGCACCCTCGACGGGCCCATCAAGGTCACCGAGCAGGGCGAGGTGATCTCCGACAAGTACGTCCAGCCGCGGCTGGCGCGCCACAACCTCGAGGTCGCGCTGTCGGCGGCGCTGGAGGCCTCCACGCTGCACCGCACCTCCTCGCAGCCGCGCGACGTGCTCGACGTGTGGGACGCCACGATGGACCTCGTGGCCGCCAAGGGCCAGGAGGCCTACCGGGCCCTGGTGCGCGACCCGGGCCTGGTGCCGTTCTTCCTCACCGCCACCCCGGTGGAGGAGCTCGGCAACCTCAACATCGGCTCGCGGCCCTCGCGCCGCCCCGGCGGGACCGGCGGCCTGGAGGACCTGCGGGCCATCCCGTGGGTGTTCGGCTGGACGCAGAGCCGGATCAACGTCCCCGGCTGGTTCGGCGTCGGCTCCGGCCTGCGGGCCGCGCGCCAGGCGGGCCGCGCGGACGCGCTGCGCGAGATGTTCGCCGACTGGGCGTTCTTCCGCAGCTTCGTCTCCAACGTGCAGATGACGCTGGCCAAGACCGACCTGGGCATCGCCGCGCACTACGTCGAGGAGCTCGTGGCCCCCGGCGACCGCGGCGCCTTCGAGGTGATCCGCGCCGAGCACGCCCGCACGCTGGAGGAGGTGCTGCTGCTCACCGGCCAGGACGAGCTGCTGCAGTCCGCGCCGGTGCTCAAGCGCACGCTGGAGCTGCGCGACGCCTACCTGGCCCCGCTGCACGCGCTGCAGGTCTCGCTGCTGGCCCGCTCGCGCGCCAGCGGCGAGGCGGTCGACCCGGCGCTGCGCCGGGCGCTGCTGCTGACGATCAACGGGATCGCCGCCGGGATGCGCAACACCGGCTGAGGACCTCGCACCGGGCGGGTGCGCTGCGCCGCAGCGCACC
>NZ_JBJLSF010000065.1:0-27143 GCF_050871885.1 Kineococcus aridisoli
CTCCAGGCGCCCGCGCCTGGAGGAAGATCACCGCGGGGCGGGGCGGGGGCCCGGCGCGGGTCAGTAGCGGATCGCGTCGATGACCTTGGCGCGCACGGCCATCGTCGCGGGCACCAGCCCGGCCAGCGCGCCCACGAGGGTCGCCGCGAGCACGCCCTCGACGGCCGCCGAGGCCGGGAAGGGCGGGACGTCCTCCAGGGTGATGGTGGGCGGCAGCACGGCCTCGAGCGGGAAGTTGGACACCAGCACGATCGAGGCCATCACCGCCAGGAACCCGGCGAGGAACGTCGCGCAGACGCTCTCCATGAGCACCGCGAAGAACACCCGGCCGCCCGTGGCGCCGAAGCTGCGGCGCACGCCGATCTCCCGGATGCGCTGGCGCACGGTGACCAGGCCGACGTTGAGCACGCCGATGCCGCCCAGCAGCAGGGCGAAGACCCCGATGCCGCGCACGCCGTAGGCCAGGACCACGTCGAGCACGCCGAGGTCGGCGCCCTGGTCCTGGCGGTAGGCGCTGACCGAGAACCCCGGCAGGCTGGCCTGCACCTCGCTCTGCAGGGCCGCCACGAGCGCGTCGGCGTCCGCGTCGGGGACCCACATCTCCAGCCCCGGCGGGGACGAGGTCGTCCCGTCGCTGCCGAGGTTCCAGCGCAGGGCGGCGGAGTTGAGCAGGTAGGCCGTCGGCACGGCCGGGTCCGAGCCCGTGGGGTTGGAGGTGCCGATGACGGTGGCCGTCACGGGGGTCGCCCCGCCGAGCACCACCGTCGGCGGCGCCGCGGGGTCGAAGCCGCCGAGCTGACCGGCGAACGCGTCGTTGACGACCAGCCGCGGCGAGAACGCCGCGTCGTCGTCGGGGGTGAACCACCGGCCCGCGTCGACGATGACCCGGTGCATCGTCCCGTAGCTGGGGTCGACGGTGGAGGTGGAGACCAGCTGCGTCCCGGCCGGGAAGCGCACGGGCAGCTGCGCACCGCCGCCGTAGGGCTGCGAGGCCAGGCCCCACCAGGTCGCCCGGTGGCGCTGGGCGGCCTCGCGCAGCGCCGCCTGCGACTGCGCGAGGCCCTCGGGCGAGGGCACGCCGTTGGGGTAGGCGTCCACCCGCAGCGTCGCCGGCCGGCCGGCGCTGCGCTCGAAGCTCTCGCCGAGCATCTGGCGGCCCATGTTGCCGACCGCGGTGATGGTCGTCATCGCGAAGACGGCCAGGAACACCCCGACCAGCGACAGCACGACGCGGACCCGGTGGACCTTGATCTCGCTCCAGGCCTCGGTGGCGGCGGCGAGCAGGCCGATCACAGGGTCTCCCGGTGGGCGGTCGCCGCGGCCAGCGCGTCGGCGGTGATCTCGGAGAGCACGCCGTGGTCGAGGCGGAACTGCCGGTCGGCGCGGGCCGCGACCGACAGGTCGTGGGTGATGGTGACCAGCGTCGTGCCGTCGGAGCGCACCAGCTCCTCCAGGACGTCCATGACGGCGCTGCCGGTGTCGACGTCGAGGGCGCCGGTGGGCTCGTCGGCCAGCAGCACGCGCGGACGGCGCACGAGGCTGCGCGCCAGCGCCACGCGCTGCTGCTCGCCGCCGGACAGCTTCTCCGGCATGGTGTCCAGCCGGCCGCCGAGGCCGACGCGCTCGAGCATCTCGCGGGCGATGCGCCCGCGGCGCAGGAACTCGCGCCCCGAGGCGTACAGCAGCGGGCTGGCGACGTTCTCGGTGGCGGTGCGCCCGGGCAGCAGGTTGAACTGCTGGAAGACGAACCCGAACGTCTGCCCGCGCAGCCGGGCGGTGCGCCGGGCGGACAGCCCCCGCACCGGCTTGCCGTCGAGCAGGTACTCGCCGGTGGTGGGGGAGTCCAGCAGCCCGACGATGTTGAGCAGCGTGGACTTGCCGGACCCGGAGCGGCCGACGACGGCGACGTGCTCGCCGGCCTCCACGTGCAGGTCGACGCCGGTGAGGATGCGCAGCACCTGCCCGTCGGGCAGCGGCACCGAGCGGCTGACCGAGGCCAGCGAGATGACGGGTGCCATCAGTAGCCCATCCCGTACATGCCGCCACCGCTCGTGTCGGTGGGGGTGTCGGTGCCGGGCACGAACTGCAGCACCCGGGTGCCCTCGCCGACGCCCTGGGTGACCTCGACGTTCGTGCCGTCGGTGAGGCCGAGCGTCACGTCGGTCTCGGTCGGGGTGCCGTCCTCGCCGACGACCCAGACGGTGCCGGTGCCGACGCTGCCGCGCACGGCGGTCACCGGGGCCAGCAGCACGCCGGTGGCCGAGCCGGCGGTGACGTCGACGGTGGCGCTCAGGCCCGCGAAGACCTGCACGCCGGCGGGGACGGCGCAGCTGACCGTGGCGCCGGTCATCGAGGAGCTGGGGTCGGCGTAGGGGTCGACGTAGCCGCCGGTGGGGTCGGGGGCGGTGGGCGCCGAGGTCACCGGGGCCCCGGTGCGCAGCCCGGAGCACTCGAAGGTGCCGGGGCCGCCGGGGACGGTGACCTGCGCGGTGCTCGGCGGCTGCAGCAGGCGGAACTGCTGGGCCTGCGTCAGCGGGGCGGACACCGTCAGGGTCCCGGGGCTGACGGTGGCGACGGCGGCGCCGACGGCGACCTCCTGCTGCGGCAGGACGTCGAGGGTGGCCAGGGTCCCCGCTGCGGAGGCGCTCACCACGACGGTCCGCGTCCTGGGGGCCGCCGGTGCGGGCGCCGGTGCGGCCGGGTCCACGGGCGCCGCCGCCGGGGGCTCCTCGACCGGCACGAGGACGGTGAACAGCGGGTCGCCCTCCTCCAGGACCTGCCCGACCTCGGCGCGCAGCCTGCCGACGGTGCCCGTCGCGGTGGACTTCACCGTGGCCGCGGGGTCGGCCTGGATGCCGCCCTGCAGCGAGACGGTGTTGACGACGTCGCCGCGGGTGATCGGCACCGCGGGCGGGTCCACGACGGCGTAGGGGCTCGCGGCGGCGTCGGCCTCCTCGCGCCCGGCCCGCCCGAACGCCAGCCACAGCAGGGCGACCGCGATGAGCGCCCACACGATCAGCCTGAGGGCGGGGAAGACGATGGTGCGGACGACGCCCACGGGGACCTCCGGTCGGTGCCGGGGGTGGGTCGCTGGTGCACGGTGCAGGCTGCCGGTCCCCCGAACGGCTGACCGGAACGTAGCAGCGGCGCTCACCCGGTCGGGGGAACTTCCGGCGAACTCGGCTTGCGGAGTCGCTGCTCCCGTGCTCAACCACCGCGGGGTCCCGGCGGCCAGTGGTCCTTGCCAGCGGCGGCGGTGCTGGCCTACCGTGCTGGCAAGCGCTTTCCAAACGTGGAGGAGGAGGCAGCGATGGAGCAACGCCTCGGTGTGGTCATGAACGGCGTCACCGGACGCATGGGGTACCGCCAGCACCTGCTGCGCTCGGTGCTCGCGATCCGCGAGCAGGGCGGGGTGGAGCTGTCCGACGGCAGCCGCGTCCAGCTGGAGCCGCTGCTGGTGGGGCGCTCGGAGGACAAGGTGCGCGAGATCGCCACCCGCCACGGGCTGACCCGCTGGACCACCGACGTCGACGCCGCCCTGGCCGACGACGACTACCCGCTCTACTTCGACGCGCAGATCACCTCCGCGCGCGAACGCTCGATCCTGGCCGCCGTGGCCGCGGGACGGCACGTCTACACCGAGAAGCCCACGGCCGAGACCCTCGAGGGGGCCCTCGCCCTGGCCCGCGCCGCCACCGGGGCCGGCGTCAAGAACGGCGTCGTGCACGACAAGCTGTTCCTGCCGGGCCTGCGCAAGCTCAAGCGGCTGGTGGACTCCGGCTTCTTCGGCGAGGTCCTCTCGGTGCGCGGCGAGTTCGGCTACTGGGTCTTCGAGGGGGACTGGCAGAGCGCCCAGCGGCCCAGCTGGAACTACCGCGCCGAGGACGGCGGCGGCATCGTCGCCGACATGTTCTGCCACTGGAACTACGTCCTCGAGCAGGTCGTCGCCCCCGTCGAGGCCGTCACCGCCAAGGCCGTCACCCACGTCCCGGTGCGCTACGACGAGAACGGCGAGGCGTACAAGGCGACCGCGGACGACGCCGCCTACGCCATCTTCGAGCTCGAGGGCGGGATCGTCGCCCAGCTGAACTCCTCCTGGGCCGTGCGCGTCGACCGCGACGAGCTCGTGGAGTTCCAGGTCGACGGCACCCTCGGCAGCGCCGTGGCGGGGCTGCACACCTGCCGGGTGCAGCCGCGCGCCGCCACCCCGCGCGCGGTGTGGAACCCCGACCTGCCCGAGCAGCACCGCTACCGCGACGACTGGCTCACCGTCCCCGACAACGAGGTGTTCGCCAACGGCTTCAAGGTGCAGTGGGAGCAGTTCGTCCGCCACGTCGTCGAGGACGCGCCGCACCCCTACGACTTCGCCTCCGGCGCCCGCGGGGTGCGGCTGGCGCAGGCCGGGCTGGAGTCCTCCGCCCAGGGCCGGCGCGTCGAGCTGGCGGAGCTGCCGCTGTGAGCGCACCCGCCCCCGAGCGCGAGCGCGAGCTCACCGGTGACGTGCTGCGGCTGCCGGTGCGCCGCCCCGACGGCGGCGTCGAGCTCGTCGAGCACGCCGTGCACGCCCCCGTGCACTGGCCCGTGCCCGAGCGCCCGGCGAGCTCGCGCACGGTCTTCGCCGCCGCCCACGTCGTCCCGCAGACCGGTGCCGAGAACGTCCCGGGAGCCCCGGCCGTCCTCGACTGGGAGGCCACGCTGGCCTTCCGGCACCGGCTGTGGGGGCTGGGGCTGGGCGTCGCCGAGGCGATGGACACCGCCCAGCGCGGCATGGGCCTGGACCCCGCGGCGACGGCGGAGCTCGTGCGCCGCAGCGCCACCGAGGCGGCCGCGGTCGGCGGGGCGATCGCGGCGGGGGCGGGCACCGACCAGCTGGGGCCCGGCCCGCACACCCTGGCGCAGGTGCGCGCCGCCTACGAGGAGCAGATCGCCCTCGTCGAGGACGCCGGGGCGCAGGTGGTCCTCATGGCCAGCCGGCAGCTGGCCGCGGCGGCCCGCGACCGCCACGACTACCTCGAGCTGTACGGGCACCTGCTGCGGCAGGTGCGCCGGCCCGCGGTGCTGCACTGGCTGGGGGAGGTCTTCGACCCCGCGCTGGCCGGGTACTGGGGCAGCCGCGACGTCGAGACCGCCACCGACGCCTTCGTCGAGCTCGTGCACGCCCACGCCGGCGCCGTCGACGGGGTGAAGGTCTCGCTGCTGGACGCCGGGCACGAGCGGGCGCTGCGCCGCCGGCTGCCGGCCGGGGTCCGCCTCTACACCGGCGACGACTTCAACTACCCCGAGCTCATCGAGGGGGAGGTGGTCGACGGGCGCGAGCACCACTCCGACGCCCTGCTGGGGATCTTCGCGGCGATCCCGCACGTGGCCGCGGCCGGGCTGCTGCGCCTGGACGCCGGCGACCCGGCGGGCTTCCGGGCGGCGCTGGACCCGACGCTGCCGCTGGCGCGGCACGTCTTCGGCGCCCCCACCCCGTACTACAAGGCGGGCATCGCGTTCCTGAACTGGCTCGACGGCCGCCAGCCCGGGTACGCGATGGTCGGCGGGCTGCACGCCGCGCGCAGCGCCGTGCACCAGGCGCAGGCCTTCCGCCTCGCCGACGAGGCCGGGGTGCTCACCGACCCGCAGCTGGCCGCCCGCAGGCTGCGCGGCTACCTGGCCGTGCACGGCATCGACGCCTGAGCTCAGCCGCCGCCGCCGGACGCGGGCCGCAGCTCGGCCCACAGCGAGCCGGAGTGCAGATCGACGTCCACCTCCAGCGGCAGCTCCCGCAGGGCGGCGCTGCGGACGGCGGCGGCGACCGCGCGCACGGCCGCGGGGGAGCCGTCGACCGAGACGGTCGCCAGCCGCCCGCCGGGGGAGAGGCGGGCGGTGAAGCGCGCCGTGCCGCAGGCGGCCAGGGCCGGGCGCAGCAGGGTGCGCACGGCGGGCAGGAACCCCTCGTCCCCCGGCCCCGCGGCCACGCTCCCGCGGTCGTCGATGACGTCGACGTGGCAGCCCCGCTCGCGGGCCGCGTGCAGCTCGCGCCGCACGCCGTCGTCGAGCAGCGCGCGGGCGCGCAGGTCGTCGCGCAGCTGCCGCTCCGCCCGCCGCGCCTGCAGCGACAGCTGCGGCCAGGTGGCGTCGTCGACGGCCGCGGCCGCGACCCGGCGCAGCAGCGGCACGGTGTCCCGCTCCAGCTCGTCGCGGCGCAGCCGCGCGCTGGAGGCCCGGGCCGCCGAGGCCGCCTGGGCGGCGGCCGCGCGAGCGGCGTCCGCCTCGTAGCGCTCGACCTCGCGGGCGGTGCGGTCGAAGACGAACCGCACGCCCAGCGAGGCGGTGAACCAGACCAGCGCCGGCTGGTTGAGCGCGGCGACGTCCATCGCCCGGTGCGGCCCGCCGGCGGCCAGCACGCAACCGGTGAGCACGGCCGCCGAGGCCAGTTCCGAGGCCAGCGCGGGCGCCCACCGCCGGCGCACCACCAGCGCCGCCACGAGCACCTGCGACAGCCCCGGCCACCAGTTGGCGTGCGTGCGCCAGGCCTCCACGGGCAGGAACGGCATGACGGCCAGCCCCGCCAGCGGTGGCAGCGCGGCGAGCACGACGGCCGCCGGGGCGCCCAGCGCGGTGGGCCCGCCGCGCAGCGGCCGCACCGCCACGACGCTGCCCGCGAGCACCACCACCAGCGCGAGCACCGCCAGCGCGGGGTGGCGGTGCTGCTCCAGGGTCGGCAGCGCGGGCAGCGGGCCGTGCGTGGTCAGCCAGATGCCGGCGCCGATCGCGCAGGCGCGGCGCACGCCCTTCACGGCTGCTCCGCGCGCGCCGGGCGCACCGGGCGCACCCGGAGCGGTGCGCCGGGTGCGGGCGACGCCTGCGCGACGGGCGCGAGGGGTGCGGCGGGCTCCGCGGGTGCGGGGCGCAGCGGCACGCCCAGCAGCACGACGGTGCCCACCCCGGGGGCGGAGCGCACCAGCGCGGTGCCGTCCACCACGTCGGCCCGCCGCCGCACCGAGACCGCCAGCCCCAGCCGCGCGCTGGGCCGGCGCGGCACGAAGCCCACCCCGTCGTCGCGCACCTCCACGCGCAGCCGCCCGCGCCGGGCGTCGGCGCGCACCCGCACCCGCACCGCCGGTGGGGGCGAGCCCGCGGGGGCGCCGTGCCGGACGGCGTTGCGCACCGCCTCGGCGGCCGCGGCGACGAGCGCGTCCGCCGCCTCGGGGTCCAGCCGCGCCCCCGTCGCCGGCGGCAGCTCCACGACCGCGGCCGGGTGCACGGCCCGCACGGTCTCCGCCAGCTCGGCGAGGACGTCGGCGAGCTCGGCGTCCGGCGGCTGCACGGGCCCGGTGCCGCGCGCCGCACCGCGCTCCACGCGCTGCAGGGCCGTCGTGGCCGCCGCCCGCGCGGCGCGCCGGTCCGCCGCGGTGCGCGCCTGCGTGGTCTGCGCCAGCGAGGCCAGGACGTCGTCGTGCACGAGGGCGTCCCAGCGGCTGTGCTCCTGCTCGACGGCGCGGACGGCGGCGGCGGCGGCGGCCGCCGCCTGCGCGCGCTCGCGGGCCCGTTCCACGGAGGTCGCGGCCGTCCGCACCGACTGCACGGCCACCGAGGCGGCCGTCGCGATGACGAGCAGCCCGAGCGCCTCGAACGCGGCCCGGTCGGGAGGCACCACCCACGTCCCGCTCAGCTGCACCACCGCCCGCAGCACCAGGTGCAGCGCCGCCAGCGCCAGCGCCCCGCCCAGCCCGGACGCGGCGACCGCCCCGGCGCCGACGGTCACCGGCGACAGGCCCAGCACCCACGGCACGTCCAGCGCGCTCTCGCGGGCCACCAGGGGATAGGAGGCCAGCACGACGTCGCCGAGGACCACGACCGCCCACGCCGGCCACCGCCAGCCGGTGCGCTGCACCGCCTGCACGACGAGCCCGACGACGGCGAGCAGGTAGCCGCAGGTGGTGGCCGCGGCCCACGCCGCCGGCAGCTGGCGGGGATCGCCGAGCAGGCCCGTGACCACCGTCGGGGCCACCGACAGCACGCCCAGGGCCAGGACGAGCGCCAGCAGCCGCTGGGCGCTGTCGCGCGTCATCGAGGGGTCATCGAGGGGTCACGGGAGGCTCGGCGCGGCGCTCAGCGGGGTCCCGCCGGGCCGTCACCGGGCAGCGGGCCGGGGAGGGCGCCGGGCGGCGGGCCGGGCAGCGGGCTCGGCAGCGGGCCGGGCAGCGGGCTCGGCAGGGGGGCCAGGACGCCGTCCTCCACGGCGCGCCGGTACAGCTCCATGCGCGTGTAGGCGGGGCGGTCCAGGGCGGCGTACTTGGCGCGGATGCGCTTGAGGTAGCTCTTGGCCGTCTCCAGCGTCACCCCCAGGCGCAGGGCGACCGAGCGCGCCGGCATCCCGCCCGCGTACAGCTCCAGGACGCGGCGCTCCTGGGGGGAGAGGTGGGTGGTCAGCGCCTCGTCGACCTGCAGCGCGGCCGCCGTCTCCGCCGACTCCAGGGTGTCCCCGGCGGCGACCGCGCGCAGCGCCTCGGCGACGGTCGCGACGGGGCGGTCCTTGAGCAGCACGCCCTGGGCGCCGGCCTGCAGGGCCTCCAGGGCCTCGGCGTGCTGGCGGCCCTCGGTGTAGACGAGCACGCGGCTGCCGGCCTCCAGGAGCGCCCGGACGTTGTCGCCGGGGCGCGAGGCGTCGCCCAGGCGCAGGTCGAGCAGGACCACGTCGCAGGCGGGGCCGCCGGCGAGGCGGAAGAGCAGGTCGGGCACGGTCGGGGCGGTCGCCACGAAGTCCAGCGACGCCTCCAGCCGGGCCAGCTCCACCTGCAGGCCGGACAGCAGCGCGGGGTGGTCGTCCACCGCCGCGATGCGAAGCGTCACCGGATGATCACTAGGGGTCGTCTCGTCCACTGGTCGGCCTCCTCCTGCGGCGAGGTTAGCGACCCGGGCGGCCTCCGACGGACGCATCGCCGCATCCGGCGCCCCCGAAAGGGGGGTGGTGGGTGGTCACCGCAGCCGCGCCGGCTCTGGGAGGATCGACCCGGCACCCCGCCGGGGGGACGGGTTGCCGCGGCAGTGCGTCGGGGGGCGCACGCTGAGGAGGGGACGGCGCTCGCGCACCGTCCCCTCATCGCGTTCCCGGCCCCTCAGCGGCCGGCGCCCCGCACCCGCGGGCTCACTCGCCCGAGGCGACCAGCCCGATCTGGCAGGTCAGCCCGTTGGGGCCGTGGTTGCAGTAGCCGCCCGGCACCTTGTGCAGGTACTGCTGGTGGTAGTCCTCCGCGTACCAGAACGGGCCGGCGTCCTCGGCCCGGCGGACCTCCGTGGTGATCGGCCCGTGGCCGTGCGCGGTCAGCTCGCGCTGGAAGGTCTCCCGCGTGCGCTGCACCGCCTCCCACTGCTCCTCGGTGCTCGTGTAGACCGCCGAGCGGTACTCGGTGCCGCGGTCGTTGCCCTGGCGGAAGCCCTGCGTGGGGTCGTGGTTCTCCCAGAACGCCTTCAGCAGCTGCTCCGGGCCGGTCACCGCCGGGTCGTAGGCGACGAGCACCGTCTCCGCGTGCCCGGTCCGGCCGGTCACCGACTCCTCGTAGGTGGGGTTGGGGGTGAACCCGCCCTGGTAGCCCGCGGCGGTGGTCACCACGCCGGGCAGCTTCCAGAAGATGCGCTCCGCGCCCCAGAAGCAGCCCATCGCGAAGGACATCACCTGCGTGCCCTCCGGCCACGGCCCCTCCAGCGGGGTGCCGAGCACGGCGTGGGTGGCGGGGACCTCGAAGCGGCGCTCCGGCGAGCCCGGCAGGGCCTCCTCGGGCGTCACCATGCGGGTCTTGAACGGGTTGCCGAAGATCACTGGGCGTTCCTCCCTCTGTCGTACCTGCCTCAACCACGGCGGGTGCCGGCACGTTCCCTAGGCTGGGGCACCGTGACCAACGACGAGCTCCCCGGGTTCTCCACCCGCGCCCTGCACGCCGGCCAGGAGGCCGACCCCGCCACCGGCGCCGTGGTGACGCCGATCTACCAGGTCTCCACCTACAAGCAGGACGGCGTCGGCGCCCTGCGCACCGGGCTCGGCACCGGCTACGAGTACTCCCGCTCCGGCAACCCCACCCGCACCTCCCTGGAGGTGCAGTTCGCCGCCCTGGAGCAGGCCGACGGCGCGTGGGCCTTCGCCTCCGGCCTGGCCGCCGAGGACGCCGTGCTGCGCGCGCTGCTCGTGCCGGGCGACCACGTCGTCTTCCCGAACGACGCCTACGGCGGCACCTACCGGCTGGTGAAGAAGGTCTTCGAGCCGTGGGGCGTGGAGCACACCCCGGTCGACCTCGGCGACCTCGACGCCGTGCGCGCGGCCGTGCGCCCGGGCAGCACCCGCCTGGTCTGGCTGGAGACGCCCACCAACCCGCTGCTGACCATCGGCGACATCGCGGCCATCGCGGAGATCGCCCACGCCGCCGGCGCGCTGCTCGTCGTGGACAACACCTTCGCCTCCCCGTACCTGCAGACCCCGCTGCTGCTGGGCGCCGACCTCGTCGTGCACTCCACGACCAAGTACGCCGGCGGCCACTCCGACGTCGTCGGCGGCGTCGTCGCCGTGCGCGACGGCGACGACGGCCGCGGCGGCACCCTGTCGGCCCGCATCGCCTTCCACCAGAACGCGATGGGCGCGGTGCCCGGCGCCTTCGACTCCTGGCTGGTCCAGCGCGGGCTGAAGACGCTCGCGGTGCGCATGGAGCGCCACTGCGACAACGCCGAGCGCGTCGTGGACTTCCTCACCTCGCACCCGCGGGTGACGCAAGTGCTCTACCCGGGCCTGCCGGAGTTCCGCAACCACGACGTCGCCGCGCGGCAGATGCGCCGCTTCGGCGGGATGGTCTCCTTCCGCACCGCCGGCGTCGAGGACGCCCTCGCGGTCTGCGGCAGGACCGAGCTGTTCACCCTCGGGGAGTCCCTCGGCGGGGTGGAGTCGCTCGTCGAGCACCCCGGCCGGATGACCCACGCCTCGGTGGCCGGCTCGCTGCTGGAGGTCCCCGACGACCTCGTGCGCCTGTCGGTGGGCATCGAGGACGCCGACGACCTCATCGCCGACCTCGCCCAGGCGCTGGGCTGACCCGCCGCTCCCACCTGCCGCGGTGACCGGGTGCGCGCCCGGTCACCGCGCCGGCGGCGGCCCGTCGTCGTGCGCGACGTGGCGCAGCGGGCGCCAGACCAGCACGACCAGCAGGGCGGAGCCGGCGAAGGCGAACCAGAACGGCCCCGTCACGCCGGTGTGCTGGGCCAGCACCCCGCCGACCCCGCTGCCGAGCGCGAGGCCGCCGAAGGTGCCGACGGTGTTCACCGCCCCGACGCGGCCCTGCAGCTCGTGCGGGACGGCGCGCTGGCGCACGGTGATGGAGGTGGTCCCCCAGACGAAGGCGTGCGCCCCGAAGACGAAGAACACCGGCAGGGCCACCAGCGGTGACCTCGCCAGCGCCAGCGCGAGGTGGGTGAGGGTCTCGACGACGAGACCGATGCGCATCAGGCCCCCGAGCGAGACGCGGCGGGTGAGGAACCCGTAGGACAGGGTGCCCAGGACCCCGCCGACCGCCCCGGTGGTGGTCACCAGGCCGTAGCCGACCGCGCCCAGCCCCAGCCGCTCGGTGGAGTAGAGGACGAGGATCGACCAGGCGGCGCCGAAGGTGATGTTGAAGGTGAAGATCGTCAGGACGAGCACCCGGACGGCCGGGTGGTGGGCGGTCCAGCGGATCCCCTCCAGCACGTCGTGCCAGGGGGTGGTGCGCGGGCGGTCCGCGGACCGGGCCGGCAGCCGCAGGCGGGCGATGAACACCGCGGCCAGCGCGCACAGCCCCGCCTGCGCGGCGAACGGCGTCGCGGCCCCGGCGGTGAACAGCACGGCGCCCAGCGGTGGGCCGGCGAGCTGGTTGACCGTCACGAACCCCGTCTGCACGCGGGCGTTGGCCACCGCGAGGTCCTCGCGGGCCACGAGCACCGGCAGCAGCGTGCTCGCGGTGTTGTCCGCGAAGACCTCCGCGGTGGCCAGCAGGAACAGCGCACCGAGCACCAGCGGCACGTCCGCCCGCCCCGTGGCGACCACGAGGGCGAGGGCCACCAGCAGCAGCGCGCGCACGAGGTCGACGGTGAGCACGATGCGCCGCCGGTCCAGCCGGTCGGAGAGCACCCCCGCGGTGAGGCCGAACAGCAGCGGCGGCAGCCAGGCCGCCAGCGCCGCCAGCGCCACGGGCAGGGCGTCCTCGGTCAGCGAGGCGACCAGCAGCGGACCGGCGGCCAGCGCGAGGCCGTCGCCGAGGTTGCTCGCCCAGCTGGAGGCGGTGAGCCACCGGAAGCCGGTGCCCAGGCGGCGGGGGAGGACCGCCTCCACGGCGCGGGCGAGCGGGGGCGCGGCGGCGGCAGGCACCCCGGCACCGTCGCACGGGCGGCAACCGCGCGACCAGCGGGTTCCGCCGCCGGGCCGGCCCGCGCCGGGGGCTCAGGAGGCCCGGCGCCCCCGGCCGCCCGCGCGCGAGCGCAGGTAGTCGTCGACGACGTACCGCCCCAGCCGCTCCGGGCTGGGGGAGAGCACCCGCCCGCCGTTGCGGCGCGCGACGGCGTCCACGAAGCGCCGCAGCCCGGGGTCCTCGCCGAGCATGAAGAGGTTGATCGTCGCGCCGGCGCGAGTCAGCAGGTCCACCTCGTGCACGGTGGCGCGGATGGTCGCCGGCGTCGGCGGCCACTGGAACACCGCCTCCGGGGTGCCGCCCGCGTCCTCCAGGTGCGCGGTGGGCTCGCCGTCGGTGATGACGAGCACGACCGGCTCGGCGTCCGGGTGCCGGCGCAGGTGGCGGCGGGCGATGCTCAGCGCGTGCTGCAGGTTGGTGCCCTGCACGAAGTCGGGTTCGACCTCGGCGAGCTCGCCGGCGGTCATGGGCTGCGCGTGCAGGCCGAAGCCGACGATCTGCAGCGCGTCGTGCGGGAACTTCGTCGCGATGAGGTGGCTCAGCGCGAGCGCGGTCTCCTTCATCGGTCCCCACCGGCCCTCGGCGGCCATCGAGTACGACAGGTCCACGCACAGCGCGACGGCCGCCCCGGCGCGGCGCTCGGTCTCGACGACCTCGAAGTCCTCCCAGCTCAGCCGCACCGCGCCGCCGCCGGAGGCCGCACCGCGCCGCAGCGCGTTGGAGACCGTGCGCACGACGTCCAGCGGCTGCTCGTCGCCGAACGCCCAGCGCCGGGTGGCGCCGGTCGGCTCGCCGCCCGCACCGGCGTCGCGGTCCTCGTGGTCGCCGCGCCCACCGGCGTCCACCCGGCCCAGCACGTCGCGCAGCGCCGTCTGGCCCAGGCGCCGCAGCGCCTTGGGGGACAGGGTCGGTCCGTCGGCGGTGCGGGTCAGCCAGCCCTGCCGCTGCAGCTCCCGCTCCAGCTCGCGCAGGCGCTGCAGGTCGTCGGCGGCGCCGCGGCCGAGCTGGCGCTCCAGCGCGTCGACGTCCACGTCGTCGAGGGTGGCGCCGGGGTGCTCCTGGCCGAGGGCGTCCAGCAGGTCGTCCAGCTCGCTGACGTCCTGCAGCGCGTCGGCGGCCTCGCCGTAGCCCAGCGGCTCGCTGCCCTGCGCCCCGCGCACCCGCTCGCCGCGGGAGAAGTCCAGGTCCGGGCGCAGGGCGCGCAGGTTGTCGGTCAGCTGCGCCATCTGCGCCTGCAGGTCGACGTCGGCGCCGAAGGCGGAGTCCATCAGCGAGGCCAGCTCCTCGCGCTGCTGCGGGGAGAGCGAGCGCACCAGCCGCGCGGCGGCCGCCGCCCGGCGGGCCAGGGCGTCGACGAGGTCGTCGAGGGACTCGATGCCCTCCTCGCCCAGGGTGTCGCCGTGCTCGCGCACGAACTCCTGGAAGTCCTCGGGGGTGTCCTCGCCGCGGGCCCGCTTGGCGAGCAGGTCGTTGAGGTCGCTCATCATGTCCTTGAGCGCCTGCAGCGTCTCCGGGCTGCCGTCCTGCAGCGCCTCCTTCATGCCGCGGAACTGCTGGCCGACCACGTCGTCGCGCAGGCCGTCGAGGATCTGCTGGTACTGCTGCCGCGCCTGCTCGGAGGCCCAGGTGTAGTCCTCCAGGTCGCGCACGGCCTGGGCGGTGGAGCGGGGCAGGGCGTCCAGGCGGGTCTCGGCGAAGCGGGCGTCGTCGCCCTCGCGGCCGGCGAGCTCCTCGCGCTCGGCGGCCAGCGCCTGGTCCAGCTGGGCGCGGGCCCTGGTCAGCGCCCCGTCCAGGTCGCCGCGGCGGGCGGCCTCGCGGCGCAGGCGCGCGGCGCGGGCGCGCAGCTGCTCCAGGCCGGAGCGGCCGTCGGGCCCCCGCTGCAGCAGGTCGCGCAGCGCCTCGCGCAGCGAGCCGCCGGAGAGCACCTCCCGCCCGACGCGGTCGACGGCGGCGCGCACGTCGTACGGCGGCGCCAGGGGGTCGGGACCGCCCGCCCACTCGCCGTAGCGGTACCGCCCGCCGCGCCGCCTGCTCCACGCGTCCCGCACCCGTCCGTCAGCCACGCCGGAACGCTACGTCCGCTGCGGGCCCGGCGCCACGCCCGCCCGGCGCCCGCCCGGCGCCCGCCCCCGCCCCGCGGCCGGGGGCGGGGTGGCGATGTGTCGTCCCCACCGTCCGGAACATGACAGTTTGTCTGGACAAATGGACCCGGCGCGGTGGCATGATGGCCGCGTCCGACCGCCGGGTGGGCCCCGTCCCGCCGACGACGTCCGAGGAGGACCCCCGTGACCACCACCACCGCCAGCACCGCCGCCGCCGGTGCCACCGCCGCCGCGAGCGGGCTGCCGCTCGTCGAGCACTGGATCGCCGGTGCCCCGAGCGCCGGCTCCGGCGAGCGTCGCGGGGACGTCTACGACCCCGCGACGGGCAGGCTCGCGAAGGCGGTCGCGCTGGCCTCCGAGGCGGACGTGCAGGCGGCGGTGAGCGCGGCCCGCGAGGCCTTCCCGGCCTGGCGCGACACCTCGCTGGCCCGGCGCACCGCGGTCCTGTTCGCCTTCCGCGAGCTGCTGAACGCCCGCAAGGGCGAGCTCGCGGAGATCATCACCGCCGAGCACGGCAAGGTCCTCTCCGACGCCCTCGGCGAGGTCAGCCGCGGCCAGGAGGTCGTCGAGCTGGCCTGCGGCATCAACCACCTGCTCAAGGGCGGCTTCACCGAGAACGCCTCCACCAAGGTGGACGTGTACTCCCTGCGCCAGCCGCTGGGCGTGGTCGGGATCATCTCCCCCTTCAACTTCCCCGCGATGGTCCCGATGTGGTTCTTCCCCATCGCCGTCGCCGCGGGCAACACCGTCGTGCTCAAGCCGTCCGAGAAGGACCCCTCCGCCGCGAACTTCATCGCGCAGCTGTGGAAGGAGGCGGGTCTGCCCGACGGCGTCTTCAACGTCCTCCACGGCGACAAGGTCGCCGTGGACGGCCTGCTCACCTCGCCCGACGTCGCCTCGATCTCCTTCGTGGGCTCCACCCCCATCGCGCGCTACGTCTACGAGACCGCCACCGCGCACGGCAAGCGCGTGCAGGCCCTGGGCGGGGCGAAGAACCACATGCTCGTGCTGCCCGACGCCGACCTGGACCTGGCCGCCGACGCCGCCGTCAACGCCGGGTTCGGCTCGGCGGGGGAGCGCTGCATGGCCGTCTCCGCCCTGGTGGCGGTGGACTCGATCGCCGACGAGCTCGTCGCGAAGATCTCCCAGCGGGTGGCGACGCTGCGCACCGGCGACGGCCGCCGCGGCTGCGACATGGGCCCCCTGGTGACCGGTGCGCACCGCGACAAGGTGACCGGCTACGTCGAGGCGGGGGTGCGCGAGGGCGCCGAGCTCGTCGTCGACGGGCGCGAGGTCGTCCCCGACGCCGTCGACGAGCAGGCCGTCGCCGACGGGTTCTGGCTGGGGCCGACGCTGTTCGACAAGGTCGGCACGGACATGTCGATCTACACCGAGGAGATCTTCGGCCCCGTCCTGTCGGTGGTCCGGGTGGCCGGCTACGACGAGGGCATGGCGCTCATCAACGCCAACAGGTACGGCAACGGCGTGGCCATCTTCACCAACGACGGCGGCGCGGCCCGCCGGTTCCGCAACGAGGTGCAGGTCGGCATGATCGGCGTCAACGTGCCGGTGCCGGTGCCGGTGGCCTACTACTCCTTCGGCGGCTGGAAGGCCTCCCTCTTCGGCGACAGCCACGCCCACGGCACCGAGGGCGTGCACTTCTTCACCCGCGGCAAGGTGGTCACCGAGCGCTGGCTGGACCCCTCGCACGGCGGGCTGAACCTGGGGTTCCCGCAGAACTCCTGAGCCGCCCCACCGGCTCCCGCGGCGGGCCGGCGCGCACGGCCGAGCGCGCCGGCCTCAAGGTGCCGGGCGGGGAGCCGATGACCACCCCGAGGGACCGGCCCTCGCCGGCCGTGGAGGTGGCTCGTGCCCACGTGGGTGGTCGTCGTCGCCTTCACGACGGCTGCACTGGCGTGCTCGGGCACCTGCGCGACCGCCTGGCGGCTGCGCTCGGGGGCACCCGCCCCCGCGCTGCTCGCGATCGCCACCGCCTGCATGGCGCTGTGGTCCGCCGCGGTCGTCGGGCAGTGGTGCGCACCGGGCGCCGGCGCCCGGGAGGTCGCCCGCTGGTGCTACTTCCTCGGCGTCCACGGCTCGACGACCGCGCTGGTGCTGTTCTGCCGGGCCCTGGCCGATCCCGCGTGGCGCCCGACGCGCCGCGCGGTGACCGGCTGGTGCGCACCGGGCGCCCTGCTGCTGCTCGCGCTCGCCACCGACCCGCTGCACCACCTCTTCTACCGGGCGCCGGTCGCGGCCCACACCGCGCTGGCGGGCGAGCCGGGACCGCTCTTCTGGGTGAGCACGGCCGTCACCTACGTGCTGTGCACGGCCGCCCTGCGCACCGTGCGCCGCGCCCGGCGCCGCGCCTGCCCGTACTTCCGCCGGCAGCTGTCGAGCGCCGGGCTGGGCGTCGTGCCGCCCGCGCTCGCCGCGACCGCCAGCCACCTGCTCGCCGCCCGGCTGGGCGGGCTGGACCTGACGCCGCTGGGCTTCGTCCTCACCGGGCTGGTGAACGTGCGGGCCATCTCCCGGCAGGGCTGGGTGCGCGTGGTGCCCATCGCCCGCGAGCAGGTGCTCGAGCGGATGCCCGACGGCATCGTCGTGGTGGACGCCGCGGCGGTCGTCGTCGACGCCAACGCGCCGGCCGAGGCGCTCGCCCGCCGGTGGCGGCCGGGCCCCGGTGCCGGCGGCCTCGACGCCGCCGGCCTCGTGGGCCGGCCCGCCGCCGCCGTGCTGTGGCCGCAGCTCGTCGAGCTCCTGGTCGCACGGGGGGAGCTCGGCACCACGAGCAGCCCGGCGGCGGGCGTCCACGTCGACGCCCGCGCCAGCGACATCGTCGACGCCGACGGCCACCGCCTGGGCCGCGTGGTGGTCCTGCGCGACGTCAGCGACCTCGTCGAGCAGCGCGAGGCGCTCGCCGAGCTGAACGCGCGGCTGTCCGAGCAGCTGGCGGTCAACGAGGCCCTGCGCGAGCGGCTCGCCGAGGACGCCCTGCGCGACCCGCTCACCGGGGTGCACAACCGCCGCCACCTCCTGCCGGCCCTGGCGCTGGCCGTGGAGCAGGCCGAGGCGTGCGGCGGGAGCGTCTCGACCGCCGTCGTGGACGTGGACCGGTTCAAGGCCGTCAACGACACCCACGGGCACGCCGCGGGCGACGAGGTCCTGGTGGCCGTCGCGCGGGTCCTGGCCGACCTCCTGCGGCCCGGGGACAGCCTCGTGCGCTTCGGCGGCGAGGAGTTCGTCGCCGTGCTGCCCGGCGCCGACGCCGAGCAGGCGCGCGAGCGGGCCGAGCAGCTGCGCCGGGGCTGCGCCGACCTCGTCCTGCAGCTGCCCGGCGAGCCGCCCGGCACCCGCCTGCGGATCACCGTGTCGGTGGGGACGAGCACCTTCCCCGCCGACGGGGCGACGGGGCGGGCGCTGCTGTCCGCGGCCGACGCGGCGCTGTACGCGGCCAAGCGCGCCGGCCGCGACCTCGTCGTCGCGGCCGGCGCCGCTCAGCTGCCGTAGACGGTGCGCCCGTCCTCCAGCACGACCTTGTCCAGGCGGCGCGTCAGGTGCAGCGCCTCCAGCACGAACTCCACCCCCGAGGCCGCGCGGCCGGGGGTCGGCTCCTCGCCCAGGCCCAGGCGGTCCAGGACCTGCGCCAGGCCGGGGACGGTGCCCACCTGCTCCAGCAGCCGCTCGGCGGGCACCAGGTCGCCCGTCTCGATGGTGCGGCCCCCGGTGACCAGCCCCGAGAACCCGGACAGCTCCGCCCCGCCGAGGCGGGCGCGGTACGTCTCGGCGATCGCGGTGCGCAGCAGGTGCTCCAGCACCTCCACCTCGCGCCCCTCCTCGCCCTGCTCGAACTCCACCTTGCCGCCGAGCACGCTGACGACGGTGTGCAGGTCGCCGACGCGGGCCACCGGCTCACCGCCCTCCCCGGACAGCGCGTGCCGGCGCAGCGCCGCGGCCGCCACCGTCTCGGCGGCGGCGATCGAGAAGCGGGCGGAGACCCCGGAGGCCGGGTCCACGGCCGGCGACTCGCGCACGGCGCGGGTGAAGCGGGCCACGACCTCCAGCAGGTGCTCGGGCACCTCCGCGACGGTGGCGGCCTCCTGGCGCACCAGGTCGACCTCCAGCTCCACCTCCAGCGGGTAGTGGGTGCGCACCTCCGCGCCGAAGCGGTCCTTGAGCGGGGTGATGATGCGCCCGCGGTTGGTGTAGTCCTCCGGGTTCGCGCTCGCCACCAGCAGCAGGTCCAGCGGCAGCCGCAGCTGGTAGCCGCGGACCTGGATGTCGCGCTCCTCCAGCACGTTGAGCAGCGAGACCTGGATGCGCTCGGCGAGGTCGGGCAGCTCGTTGATGGCGAAGATGCCGCGGTTGGTGCGCGGCACGAGGCCGAAGTGGATCGTCTCCGGGTCGCCCAGCGCCCGGCCCTCGGCGACCTTCACCGGGTCCACGTCGCCGATGAGGTCGCCCACCGAGGTGTCCGGCGTGGCCAGCTTCTCGCCGTAGCGCAGCGAGCGGTGCAGCCACGCCACCGGCAGGTCGTCGCCCTCGGCGGCGACCCGGCGGCGCGAGGCGGGGGTCAGCGGGGCGTAGGGGTGCTCGTTGAGCTCGCTGCCGGCGATGACGGGCGTCCACTCGTCGAGCAGGCCGACCAGCGAGCGCAGCAGGCGGGTCTTGCCCTGGCCGCGCTCGCCGAGCAGCACGAGGTCGTGGCCGGCCAGCAGCGCGCGCTCCAGCTCGGGGGCCACGGTGTCCTCGTAGCCGACGACGCCGGGGAAGCGGTCCTCGCCGGCGCGCATGCGGGCGAGCAGGTTGCGCCGCAGCTCCTCCTTGACGCCGACGTGCTCGTGGCCGGAGGAGCGCAGCCCGCCGAGGGTGCGGGGCAGGCCGGCAGGGGGTTCGAGGGGCAGCGTGGGGGTTTCGCCGAGGCTCACGCGAGCAACCTACGTCCGCCCGCCGACGGGCGCACCGGCCCGCGGCCGGGCCCGTGGGCACGCCCGCGGGGCCGGGGGCAGGATGGCCCCCGTGCCCGACCAGTCCCCGCGCCCGGTCCACCAGCCCTACGTCAGCCCGGCGCTGCGCACGGGGGCGGAGTGGTCCTGGCGCTTCCTGGTCCTGGTCGCCGGGATCGTCCTGCTCGCCTACGGCCTCAGCCGCGTCAGCGAGATCCTCATCCCCGTCCTCATCGCGCTGCTCGTGACGGCGCTGCTGGCGCCGGCGGTCAACCTGCACCACCGAGCGCACGTGCCGCGCGCGCTGGCCGTGCTGCTGACGATGCTGCTGGCGATCGGGCTGGTGGCCGTGCTGGTGACCATCGTCGGCAGCCAGGCCTCCGCCGAGGCGCCGCAGCTGGTCGACTCCGCCACCCAGGGCGTCGGCGAGGTCGAGCGGTGGCTGTCCGAGGGACCGCTGCACCTGACCTCGGGCGCCGTCTCCGACTACGTCCAGCAGGCCCAGGACGCGATCGCCGCCAACCGCGAGGCCCTCATCGCGGGCGCCACCGGGGTCGTGGCGACCGCCGGGCACGTCGTCGCCGGCTTCTTCATCTGCCTGTTCGCGACGTTCTTCTTCCTGCTGGAGGGGCGGCGCATCTGGGCCTGGCTGCTGCAGCTCATGCCGGGGCCCTCGCGCGACCGCCTCGACGACGCCGCGCGGCACTCCTGGGTGACGCTGGCGCACTACATGCGCGCGACCATCGCGGTGGCCTTCGTCGACGGCCTCGGCGTCGCGATCGGGGCCGCCGTCCTGCAGGTGCCGCTGGCCACGTCGCTGGGCCTGATCGTCTTCCTCGGCGCGTTCATCCCCATCGTCGGGGCGCTGCTGTCCGGGGCGGTCGCCGTCCTCGTCGCCCTCGTCGCCCACGACGTCGTCACCGCGCTCATCATGCTGGGCGTCGTCATCCTCGTGCAGCAGGTCGAGAGCCACCTGCTGCAGCCGTTCCTCATGGGCCGCGCCGTCGCGGTCCACCCGCTGGCCGTCATCCTCGCCGTCGCCGGCGGGGCGACCCTGTTCGGGATCCCCGGTGCGCTGTTCGCGGTGCCGCTGGTGGCGGTGCTCAAGACGGGCGTCGAGTCGCTGGCCCGGGGCGGGCGCCCGAGCGAGGAGGTCCGCGAGATCGACGCCTCCGACGCGCCGCTGGCCCCGGACACCCCCGCACCCACCGACACCGACACCGCGCGGACCGGCGGCGGCCCGGCCGTCGAACGCTGACGGCACGCGCCGGCGAGGCGCACCGGCGAGACGGCGACGGGCGCGTGGTGACCGCGCGCCCGGTGCCCGGGCCCGTGGTGACCACGCGCCCGCTGCGGGGGCGCTCAGCCGGTGAAGGGCTTGCTGCTGACGACCTTGACCGGGATGCTCCGGCCGTTGGGCGCGGTGTAGGCGACCTCCTCGCCCGGCTTGCGGCCGAGGATCGCGGCCCCCAGCGGCGACTTCTCGCTGTAGACGTCCAGGCCCGCGCCGTCGCCGACCTCGCGGCTGCCGAGCAGGAAGGTCATCTCGTCGCCGGCCAGCTCCACGGTCACCACGGAGCCCAGCGTCACCTCGCCGGCGACGGACGCGGGGGCCTCGCCGACCTGCGCGGTCTCCAGCAGGTGGCGCAGCTGGCGGATGCGCAGCTCCTGCTTGCCCTGCTCCTCCTTGGCCGCGTGGTACCCGGCGTTCTCCTTCAGGTCCCCCTCCTCGCGGGCCTGCTCGATGCGCTTGGCCAGCTCCGAGCGCCCCTCACCGGAGAGGTGCTCGTACTCGGCCTTCAACCGGTCGTAGGCGTCCTGGGTCAGCCACGTCACGCTGCCGGCGGTGGTCTCGCTCACGGGGTGCTCCCTGTCACGTGCTGCGGGTGGGCCTCCTGCCCGCCCACGAACATCGAGTCGCCCGGCCCCGCAGCTGCGGGAGCGGGCGACTCGAAAGGACAACGGTAGCCGGGATCGGCTCAGCCCTCCACCGCGCTGCAGGAGGCGACGCCCGCGGTGACGGCCCGCTGCGTCGTCGTGACCTCCACCTCCTGCTGCACGTCGCGCTCGGGCGTGGCGGGCACCGGCACCTGCAGCACGCCGACCTCCGCGCCGTCGGCGTCGAGGGCGCGCACGGTGCACTGCACGTCCGTGCCCGGCTCGCGCGTCACGCTGAAGCGGACCAGCGCGCTCCGGTCGTCGACGACCCGGTGGCTGATCTCGGAGAAGGCCGGGCCCCGCGACTGCGCCACGGACACCCACGCGCCGTAGGCCAGCACCAGCAGGCCGGCGAGCACCGCGGCCGCCAGCGGCAGCGGGCGCCGGTACCAGGGCGCGCCGGTGCGCGAGCGGCGCCCGTAGCGCTCGGCGAGCACGTCGGGCGGCACGTCCCGGGGGGCCTGGCGGCTGCTCACGCTCTCACGCTCCTGATCGCTGGCTGGGCCGGTGCTCGCCGGTCCGCGGGGATCGGCGAGGATGGACCCCGATGGTCGCACCCGCGCGGACGGGGGCGGCGAGCAGTCGGCACACCAGCGGGACGACCCCGGTGAGAGGAGCGGTGGTGGCGGAGACGCTGCGGCTGATGGCCGTGCACGCCCACCCGGACGACGAGTCCAGCAAGGGCGCCGCGACGATGGCGAAGTACGTGCAGGAGGGCGTGGAGGTCCTCGTCGTCTCCTGCACCGGCGGCGAGCGCGGCGACGTGCTCAACCCCCGGCTCAAGGACGACCCGACGCTGCGGCGCGACATGGGCGAGTACCGCCGCCGCGAGATGGCGGAGGCCGCGCGCATCCTGGGCGTCCGGCACCGCTGGCTGGGCTACGTCGACTCGGGCCTGCCCGAGGGCGACCCGCTGCCGCCCCTGCCGCCGGGCTGCTTCGCGCTGACGCCGGAGGAGTTCACCGTCGACGCGCTCGTGCACGTCGTGCGCGAGTTCCGCCCGCACGTCATGACGACCTACGACGAGTCCGGCGGCTACCCGCACCCGGACCACATCATGACCCACGTGGTGTCCCACGCGGCCTTCCACGCCGCCGCCGACCCCGAGCGCTTCCCGGCCGCGGGCGAGCCGTGGCGGACCTCCAAGCTCTACTACCACGCGAGCTTCTCCCGCGAGCGCATGCGCACCTTCCACGAGGCGCTGCTCGCGCAGGGGAAGGAGTCGCCGTTCGCGGAGTGGATGCAGCGCATCGCCGACGAGGAGGCCGAGCCCGACGCGCCGAAGCGCGCCGAGCTGGAGATCACCACCCGCGTCGAGTGCGCCGACTTCTTCGAGGTCCGCGACCGCGCGCTGCTGGCGCACGCCACCCAGATCGACCCCGACGGCTGGTTCTTCGGCGTCCCGATGCAGCTGCAGCGCGAGCTGTGGCCGACCGAGGACTACCACCTGGCCATCAGCCACGTCCCGACGAGCACGCCGGAGGACGACCTGTTCGCCGGTCTGCGCGGCGAGGGGACGACGTGATCGCGGCCGCGGCCGCGACGCGCCTGGTCCTGGCGGCGACGCCCTCGCCCACCGCGAGCACGGCGACCCCCAGGGTCGACGCGGACCTCGTCACCCCGGGCCTGTGGGGCTTCGTCAGCCTCTTCGTCCTCGCCCTGGCGGTGTACTTCCTCGGGCGCAGCATGGCCCGCCGGGTGCAGCGGGTGAACCACCGCGCCCGCGCCGAGCGCGAGGCCGCCGAGCAGGGGACCGCCGAGCAGGGGACCGCGCCGCGCGAGCGCGGCGGCGCGGGACCCGCCGGCGGTCCGGGCGAGCCGGGACGACCGGGCTGACGGGAGCGCGTCAGCGCACCGGCGTGGTGCGCTGCTCGGCCGGCCGGGCCAGGTGCTCCTCCACGGCCGCCAGCACCGCGACGGTGTCGCGGGCGTAGCCGACGTCGAGCGGGTGCGCCTCGCCGGTGGCCGCCGCCCGGCGCAGCTCGTCGACGGCCCGCTGGTGGCCCTCCACGGGCGTGCCCGTGAACCGCGGCAGCTCGTGGCGCCCGCCGGGTCCCCAGACCGTGGCGAACGAGCCGCCGGCGCCCGCGGGGGCGGTCAGGGTCAGCGACAGCGCGCTGCCGGCGCCGCCCTCGTGCTCCAGGACGACGTTCACCGCGTCGCGCGCACCGCGGCCGGCGGCCACCCGGCGCACCGGCGGCAGCAGCGCCCGCACGATCGACAGCGCGTGCGGGCCGGTGTCCCACAGCCCGCCGCGCTCGCGGCGCCACGCCGAGCCCGCGTAGGGGTTGCCGGGCACGTCGATGGAGCCCGCCCAGCGGAAGAGGCCGCCCTCCCACGGGCCGTGCTCGTCGGCCAGCGCACGCAGCGCGTCTACCCAGCCGGTGATCTCCGGCTGGAACAGGTAGGTCACGTAGACCACCGAGGCCACCCCGCCCGCGCGGGCGGCGGCCACCACCTCCTCGGCCGCGGCCACGTCCAGGGCCAGCGGCTTGTCCACCAGCAGGTGCCTGCCGGCCCGCGCGGCGCGGGCGGCCAGCGGGGCCTGCACGTGCGGGGGCAGCGCGATCGAGACGGCGTCGACGGCCTCGAGCAGCTCGTCGAGGTCGTCGAAGCCCCGCCCGCCCACCTCGGCGGCCGCCGCGGCCGCGCGCCCGCCGTCGCGGCCCCAGAAGCCGACGAGCTCGACGTCGGGGTGGGCGGCCAGCGCCGCGCCGTGGCAGGTGCGGGCCCAGAACCCGGTGCCCAGGACGCCGAAGCGGCGCGGTGCGGGGGAGGGGGCGGGGGTGGTCGCGGAGGCGGTCACGGGCGCGACGCTACCGCGCACCCCCTCCGTCGGTGATCTTCCTCCAGCGCTGCGCGCCGGCTCCAGGTGCACCGTGGAAGATCACCGACGGAGGATCCCCGCTGGGAGGGCGCCGGGGCGCCGGGGCGGCGGCGCTGTGGCAGCGTGGCGGTGTGCCCAACCGCCTGGCCGGCTCGCGGAGCCCGTACCTGCTGCAGCACGCCGACAACCCCGTCGACTGGTGGGAGTGGGGCCCGGAGGCCTTCGCCGAGGCCGCCGAGCGCGACGTCCCGGTCCTGGTCTCCACGGGGTACGCGGCCTGCCACTGGTGCCACGTCATGGCCCACGAGTCGTTCGAGGACCCCGAGACCGCCGCCCGGATGAACGCGTCCTTCGTCTGCGTCAAGGTCGACCGCGAGGAGCGGCCCGACGTCGACGCCGTCCACATGTCCGCCACGACGGCGCTGACCGGTCAGGGCGGCTGGCCCATGACGACGTTCACCACCCCGGCGGGCGAGATCTTCTTCGCCGGCACCTACTTCCCGCCCATCCCGCACCCGCAGGTGCCGAGCTTCCGGCAGGTGCTCGACGCCGTCGCCGAGGCCTGGCGCGAGCGCCGCGAGGAGGTGCTGGGCTCCAGCGCCCGCATCGCCCGCGCGCTCGGCGAGGCCGCCGCCCCCGCCGGCAGCGCGCCCGGCCCGGCCGAGCTGGAGCGGGCCGTCGAGGCGCTGGCCGCCGAGGAGGACCGCGTGCACGGCGGCTTCGGCGGCGCGCCGAAGTTCCCGCCGTCGATGGTGTGCGAGTTCCTGCTGCGCCACGCGGCGCGCACCGGCTCCGAGGTCGCCGCGGGCCTGGCGGCGCGCACGCTCACGGCGATGGCGCGCAGCGGGACGGCCGACCAGGTCGGCGGCGGCTTCGCCCGCTACGCCGTCGACGCGGGCTGGGTGGTGCCGCACTTCGAGAAGATGCTCTACGACAACGCGCTGCTGGCCAGGGCGTACCTGCACTCCCACCGGGCCACCGGCGACGCCGAGCACCGGCGGGTGGCCGAGCAGACCTGCGACTTCCTGCTGGCCGACCTGCGCACCCCGCAGGGCGCCTTCGCCGCCTCTCTGGACGCCGACACGGTCGTCGTCGGCGCCGACGGGCGCCCGCGCGCGCTCGAGGGGGCCACCTACGTGTGGACGCCCGCGCAGCTGCTGGAGCTGCTGGGCCTGGACGACGGGCCGTGGGCGGTGCAGCTGCTCGGCGTCACCGAGGCGGGCACCTTCGAGCACGGCACCTCCACGGCGCGCATGGCGCGGGCGCTGGAGCCGGCGGAGGTGCCGCGCTGGCTGCGCGTGCGCGAGCGGCTGGCCGCCGCCCGCGCCGACCGCCCGCAGCCGGCGCGCGACGACAAGGTGGTGCTCGCCTGGAACGGCCTGGCGATCGCGGCGCTCGCCGAGGCCGGCGCCCTGCTGGAGCGCCCCGACCTGCTGCTGGCGGCGACCGCGGCCGCGCGGTTCCTGGTCTCGGTGCACCGCGTGGACGGCCGCTGGCGCCGGGTCTCGCGCGACGGGCTCGTCGGCGCGCCGGCGGCGGCGCTGGAGGACCTGGCCGACCTCGCCGAGGGGCTGCTGGCCCTGCACGCGGCGACGGGCGAGCGGCGCTGGTCCGACCTGGCCCGCGAGATCGGCGAGGAGGTGCTCGCCGAGTTCACCGACGCCGACGGCCGCCTCGTCGACGTCGCCTCCGGTGCCGTCGACGAGGCCCTGAGCGCCGCCCGCGGCGGGGACGGCCGGCCCGCGGACCCCTCCGACGGCGCGACGCCGTCCGGGCCGTCGGCCGCGTGCGGGGTGCTGCTGGCCCTCGGCGCCCTCACCGGTGAGGCGCGCTTCCGCGACGCGGCCGTCACGGGGCTGGGGCCGTCCGGCGCGATCGCCGCGCAGGCCCCGCGCTTCGCCGGCTGGGGCCTCGCGGTCGCCGAGGCCCTGGCCGACGGCCCGCGCGAGGTGGCCGTCGTGGGCCCCGCCGGTGACGCGGAGGCGGCCGCGCTGCACCGCACGGCGCTGGCCGGGACCGCCCCGGGCCTGGTCGTGGCGCGGGGCGTGCCGGGCGAGGAGGTGCCGCAGCTGCTGGCGCAGCGCGGCCTGGTGGGCGGCCGGGCGGCGGCGTACGTGTGCCGCGGTCAGGTGTGCGAGGTGCCCACGACCTCGGTGCGGGAGCTGGCGGCGGCGGTCGGCGCGCGCGGCTGAGCTCAGGCGGTCCCGTACGTCGCCAGCGAGATCCCCACGTAGTGCGCGGCGAAGCCGACGACCGTGAAGGCGTGGAAGACCTCGTGGAAGCCGAACCACCGGGGACTGGGGTTGGGCCGCTTGGTGCCGTAGGCGATCGCGCCCAGGGAGTACAGGACGCCGCCGACGACGACGAGCACCGCCACGGCGGTGCCGCCGCCGGCGGCGAAGTCGCGCAGGTAGCCCACGGCCACCCAGCCCAGGGCCACGTACACGGGCGTGTAGAGCCAGCGGGGGGCGCCGACCCAGAACACCCGGAAGGCCACCCCGGCCAGCGCGCCGACCCACACGAGGGTCAGCAGGGTGCGGGCCTGGCCCGCCGGCAGGGTCGTCACCGCCAGCGGGGTGTAGGTGCCCGCGATGATGAGGAAGATGTTGCTGTGGTCCAGCCGCCGCAGCACCGCGTTCGCCCGCGGCGACCAGGTGCCCCGGTGGTAGAGCGCGCTCGTGCCGAACAGCAGCGCCGCGGTGACGGCGAAGACGAGGGCGGCCGTGCGCGAGGCCGCCGTGGGGGCCAGGAGCACCAGCACCGCGCCGGCCACGAGCGCCGCCGGGAAGGTGCCGGCGTGCAGCCAGCCGCGCAGCTTCGGCTTCACCGCCGCCAGGACGGCGTCGGCGTCGGTGGGCAGGTCGGCCATGTCCGCACGGTAGCCGCTGCGGCGGGGCGCCCGGGGCGCCCGGGGTGCCCGGGGCGC
>NZ_JBJLSF010000066.1:0-27126 GCF_050871885.1 Kineococcus aridisoli
GCCCGTCGTCGTCGCGGCCGCGGGATCAGCCGCGGCGGCCCGCGGAGACCTCCTGGTCGGGCACCGGTGCCGGCGCGACCTGGCGCGGGCGGTGCTCGGCGCGGCCGGGCTCGGCGCCACCGCCGCCGCTGCCGACGTCCTCGACGACGACCTGCGCGACGACCGCGGGAGCCGCGATGGACAGCTGGTTGATCGTCTTGCTGACGACCTCCGCGCGGGGGTCGGCCTCGACCTGGACCAGGACGGCGTCCACCTCGCCGGCCACGGCGAACGTCACCGGGCTGGAGACGACCGAACCGCCGACGAAGATCACCAGGTGGCCGGACTCCACGAGGTGGCGGACCCCCGCCCCCACCGCGTGGGGCTGCAGGGAGCGCGCGTCCAGCGGCAGGACGCCGACGACGGCGCCGCCGCCGATGACCCAGGGGCGGATCTCCTCGCTCCAGCGGCCCTCGGGCAGCACGTGCGGGGAGGGCTCCACCGGGGCGCCGAGGCGGCCCAGGCGGCTGCCGTTCTCGTCGGCGTCGACGAGGACGACACGACGGCCGGCGCGGGCGGCCGAGGCGGCCAGGCCGGTGGCCAGCGCACCCGCGCTGCCGGAGGCGGCCGTGACGAGGATGCTGCCGATCTCCAGCCGGGGCGTGCGCAGGTGGCCGAGGTGCTGCAGGCCGACCAGGACGACGCCGGCGCTGCGGCTCGGCTCGCTCAGCGGGTCGCTCAGCGACCGGTGGGAGGGCAGGGAGCTCCAGCGCGCGAGCTCGGCGACGTCGACCAGCGGCGGCGCCGTGACCCGCTGCTTGAGGTGGGCGGCCCACGCCACCGCGCCGGCGGCGGCCAGCAGGCCGACGATGCCGGCCACCAGGCCGACCTGCCAGGGGTAGGGCGGCGAGGCGCTGGTGGGCGTCGTCGCGGCGTCGATGTTCGACACCCCCGAGCCGTAGGTGGTCGCCGCGATGTTGACCTGCTGCTCCTGCGCGGTGTCGCTGGCGGCGATGTTCGCCAGCGCCGCGTCGCGGGCCGCGACGACCGAGGCCAGCGACTGCGCCTGGTAGGCGTAGGCGACCGCGTCGGCGATGTCGGCGGCGCCCTGCGCGGAGTCGGCGGTCGCGGTGACCGTGATCTGGTTGGTGTCCGTCATCGGGGTCACCGTGAGGCCGTCGCGGAAGTCGGCGGCCTCGTCCACCGGGACCTGCACGGTCTCGGCGCCCACACCGGTCGCGACGGGCAACAGCGCGGCGTCCAGGACGCTGCTGGAGTCGACGACCGCCGCCTGCAGGGCCGCCCACTGCGTCGGGTCGCCCAGCTGCGCGGCGTTGTTGCCCGTCGCCGTCGGGTCGAACGGGCGGTCCTTGCCCAAGGTGATGGTGGCCGTGGCCGAGTAGGTGGGCGCGATGAGCGCCCCGGCCCCGAAGTAGCCGGCGACGGCCATGAGCACCGCGACGACGAGGACCTTCCACCGGTGGCGGAAGACAGCCGCCCACGCGCCCGAGCCGTGTCGCTCGGGACTTCCCCCTGCAGTCGCTGCCACGCTTCCTCCTGCTCCCCCCGGGTGTTCCCACCCGTCGGCCGTGATCGGCCGTCCCGCGGTCACTATTCCACCCGGCACCGGACGCACGCTGCCGCTCGAGGGGGCCGGACGAGTCCTTGCACCCGCTCGGAGCAGCGGTCCGTCACTCCACATGGATGACGCCGTCACGCACAGCACTCGGATGGCCGTTCCCGTGGTGGATCCGGCCGTTCCGGCGGTGTGCTCGACCTACCATGGCACGCGACAGGACGGCCGGAGGCACACCCGTCCAGCGTTCACACTTCTCCTACCAGTACCGGGGGCACCCGCGTGACGACGTCCTACCCGTTGAGCCGGCCCGCCGGGGACCACGAGAGCGGCGGCAGCGGGCGGTGGCGCGGCAGGGGGTCCACGACGCGGGCCGACCGCCGGGTGCTGGCCTTCACCACCACCCTGCTGCTCTCCCTCACGCTGCTGCAGCGGTTCGGCGTCCCGCTGGGCGGCGTCCAGCTGTCGGTGAGCGTGCTGGTGGCCGCCGGTGGCCTGGCGTACCTGCTCTACCACGGCGACGTCGTCGAGAACCGGGCCGCGACCCGCGTCTTCGTCCTCGCCATGACGGCGTGCTTCCTGTGCGCGGGGGTCGTCCTCGTCCGCTCCGGGTACGGCGGGATCACCTCGCTGGTCTACCTGCCGGTCATCTGGGTCGTCTTCGCGTTCCGCCTGCACCCGGCGCGCCACCACCTCTACGAGCGCGTGCTCGAGCGCTTCGAGGCGATCATGCTCGTCTTCGCCGGCGTGGGCGTGGCCCAGACCGCCGCCCAGGCGGCCGGTGCGTGGACCTACGTCGACTACGTCCTGACCTACGTGCCGAAGGCGCTGCTGTTCACCGGGTACAACACGAGCTACCCGATCCAGTACGGCTCCCCGATCATCAAGGCGAACGGGTTCGCCTTCCTGGAACCCTCCATCTACGCGCAGTTCCTGGCGATGGCGCTGCTGAGCGTCCTGGTGCGCCGGGCGGCGTGGTGGCGGGTGCTGCTGCTCGTCGCCGCGCTGGTCTGCGCGATCTCCGGGACCGGCCTGCTGTTCGCCGCGTTCGGCGTCGCCCTGCTCGCCGTGCGGCGCGGCGGGCGCTGGACCGCGCGCATCGTCGTCGCGGTCCTGGTGCTGGTGCCCGTCGCCCTGGCCACGCCCTTCGGCGCGATCATCGCCGACCGGGCGGGGGAGACCTCCGAGACGAACTCCAGCGGCAGCCTGCGCTTCGTCCAGCCCTACCAGCGGATCCTGGACTCCTGGAGCGAGGACCCGCTGTCGATCCTCGTCGGCGCGGGCGCCGGGCGGGCCGACGACCTGGCGGACCGGATCTTCCAGCAGACCGGGCTGCCCATCAACTTCTCCGGCCTGGCCAAGCTGGTCATGGAGTACGGCGTGCTCTCCGCCGTGCTGTTCGGCTGCTTCGTCGCCCTCGCGGTCGTGCGCCGCTCCCCCGCGCCGACGCTGGCGTGGACCGGCATCTTCGCCAACGCCTTCCTCACCGGAGCGCTCCTGCAGCCGCAGGTGCTCTACGTGCTCGTCCCGCTGTCCTCGCTCTTCATCGGCCACCGCTTCGAGGCGGAGCTCACCGCGGCCCGCCGGGCGGCCCGCCGGGCGGAGCGGCCGCGGACGGAGGAGCCCACCCGCCCGGCCGTCGCGGTCACGGTGCCCCCGGCGGCGCCGAACGGCCTGCGCTGAAACCGGCGCCGGCGTCGCCGGGGGGCACCCGTCGGCGGTGAGCGCCGTCGGCGGGTGAGCGGGGCGCAGCTCCCCGCCCCGCCGACGGGCCCGGGGACGAGGGAGGGGGACGGACCCGGTGGTCCGTCCCCTCCCTCGTCCCCCGCGCGCCGCGCGGGTGCGCTCACCCGATGGGCGTCGGCTCCACGCTCGACGTCGGCGTCACCGGCCGGCGGACGTGGCGGTGCACCGCCAGGTACCACCACGGCACGGTGAGCCAGAAGGCCGCGGCCATGCCCCACGCGGTGCCGACCGCGCCCCACCCGAGGGCCCCGACGGTCGAGGCGACGACGAGCAGGACGGCGTAGACGACGTGCAGGCGCAGCGTCAGCCGGGCGCCCTCGTTGGCGTAGAGCACCGCGGCGGGACCGACGGACAACGCCGACCCGGCCTGGCCGACGATGATCGGCACGAGGACCTCCTCGGTGCCCGCCCAGGTGTCGCCGAGCAGGGCCAGGCCCACGCCGTCGGGCAGCAGCAGGAAGAGCGAACCCCAGGCGACGCCCGTCACCACGACGAGGCCGGAGATGGCCAGCGCGGCCCACGTCCACTGCCGGCGGGCCATGGCGGCGCGCCGGCGGGACAGCTCGGGCACGGCGAAGGTCATCAGGCCGGTCGACATGATCGTCGCGGGGACGGTGAGCATGTTGCCGCCGCGCAGCGCACCCGCGGCCGCGGTGCCCGCGACGGCGGCGACGACGAACACGGCGATCTGGGCGCCGGACTGCAGGAGCACGTACTCGGGCACCAGGTAGCGGGTGGTGGAGGACTGCTCGCGCAGCCAGCCGACCGCGCGGCGCAGGCGGGGGCGCCGGCGCATCTGCGCCAGCCCGACGAAGGAGGCCGCCAGCGCGGCACCGCCCCAGGCGAGGACGTAGGCCGGGACGCTGTGCACGCCGCTGGTGAAGAGCACGAGGACGGCCAGCAGCTGCAGCACGCCCCAGGTGCCGTCGAGCACGCAGGCCGCGGCCGGGCGCAGGCGCGCGAAGAGGACCTGCCGCCAGGCGTCCTGCATGAGCAGCCCCGGCAGGACGACGCCGAGCGCGACGAGGCTGTGGCTGAGCACCGTCCCGAAGGGGGCCAGCACGCCGGTCGCCACGAGGCCGAGGCCGACCAGCAGCGACCCGCCCAGGGCCAGCCCGGTCGAGGCGGCGGTGACCCTGCCGAACTCCTCGTCGGAGGCGCCCGCGAAGCGCATGCCCACCGGTGAGGTGGCCAGCGCCCGGAAGAACCCCGTCGCGACCGAGAAGATCGAGAAGACGATGGCGAAGGTGCCGAAGTCCCCCTCGCTGACCGACTTCGCGATGACGATCTGCACGAGGAAGTTGTTGGCGCTGGAGACCAGCTGGTCGGCGATGTTCCAGACGCCGCGGGTCATGCCCGCTCCACGCAGCTTGGCGAGCAGCCTCACCGTTGTTCCCCCCTACTGGCGCGCCCGGGCGACGCGGGTCTCGGACTCGTCAGCCTCGCCGGCAGGACGCAGGGTCCCGACGGTACTCCGCCGAGCACCGGCTCAGGACGCGGTCGAGGCGGCGTCACCCGATGCGCCGAAGCGCTCGCGGAAGCGCGCCGACCCCTCGGGGGCGTCGTCCAGGGTCATGCCGACCCCGCCCTCGGGGGAGTTGAAGTACGCCTGGTAGCGCACGTCGGCCGACGCCACGACGTCGGCGATCTGGTCGATGAACTCCGGGCTGTCCCCGCCGCCCTGGGTGTCGCCCTCGGCGACCATGGCCCACTCGGGGAAGCTCACCGGCTTGTCGTGCAGGCGGGCGAACTCCACGACCGCGGAGACGGAGTTGACCTTCTCGTCCTTGGCCTGCCAGCGGGCACCGGGGTCGATGGGCGAGATGTAGGAGTCGTAGACGTCGATGCCGATGATGTCGACGTACTCGTCGCCGGGGTACAGCTCCTCGATCGACACCGAGTCCTGCGGGCCCTCGGCGATGTTGAAGTCGACCTCGAAGTCGGAACCCTCGACCTCCATGGCCATCACGATGCGGCGGAAGTACTCCTTCCACTGCTCGCGCTGCTCCGCGGTCTCGCCGACGTAGTGGGTCTCGTACCAGTCGCCGTTGAGCTCCCAGCCGATCCGCACGATCGACGAGCCCAGCCCGGTGGAGACGAGGTTGCGCCCGAACGCCTTCCAGTGCTCGTCGTACTCCCCGGCCGCACCGCGCTCGCGCCAGTCGGACGGCGGGTCCTTGGGGACCATCGCCGTGGAGACGACGAGCGTGCGGTTGTCGGGGTCCTCGCGCACCCACGCGCCCCAGTCCTGGCCCTGCGGCGGGTCCATCGCGAACCAGGGGCCCTCGATGGCGGCCCAGTCGTTCTCGGAGCCGAAGACGACGACGCAGTCGAGCGGGCGACCGAGCCAGGCCTCGAAGTCCTCGGCCACCGACACGGTGTGCGTCTGGACCCCGACCCACTTGGTGTCCAGGTCCGCCGCGGCCACGTGCGCCTTCGGCGTCCACTCCGGTGCGGGCACCGGGTCGGGGCCCTCGCCGTCCCCGCGCGTCGCCCACCAGACCCCGCCGCCCGCCAGCGCGGCCGCGGCCACGCCGATGCCGGTGCCGACGACCTTGCGGCGACCGGGCCGGCGCGGCCCGGGAGATCCGGTCGCAGGGCTCTCCTGGTGCGTCGTGTCCACCACTGCGCAGCTCCGCCTTCCCCCTCGGACGGGTGTCGTCGACCGACCCCCGTCACCGTCGACCGCACCGCCCCCCGGCCATGCGCACGCCCTGCGGCGCTGCTCAGAACTGTAGGCGAGTCCGGCGCACCTTGCCGCTACGTGAGAGTGCTCGTTCACGGAATCTTCGACCGCATGGGCGCACGCCGTCACGGACCGCTGCGGCACCTGCGACCGACCGTGACCGGGCGGGTGCGGCGCGCGCTCGCCGTCGCGGCGCTGCTGCCGCGGGGAGCGCCCAGCTCGTAGGCTGCCGCCGTGGGTCGGTTCGAGAACGTGGCGACGCTGGCGCGGCCCTTCGAGGGGTCGGTGGCCCTCGACCTCGCGTGCGGCAGCGGCCGCACCACCCGGGCGCTGCTGGCCTCCCGCCCGCGCCTGGTGCACGCCGTGGACGTCGGCTCCGCCCTCGACGACGACCTCCTGCTCGACGAGCGCGTGCGCGCCCACATCGCCGACCTCGCGGACCTGCCGCTGGAGGACGGCGCCGCCGACGTGGCCGTCTCCCTCAACGCCGTCGAGCACCTGGCCGACGTCGACGCCCACCTCGCCGAGGTGCACCGCGTGCTGCGCCCCGGCGGTGTCGCGGTCCTGGCCCACTCCGACTGGGACACCGCGCTGTTCACCAGCGAGGACGACCACCTCACCCGGCTGCTGCTGGACCGCTTCGTCGCCCACGCGCCCGCCGCCGGCGCCCGCGTCGACGGCTTCGCCGGCCGCAAGCTGCTGCGGCACGCGGCGGCCAGCCCCTTCCGCCTGGAGAGCGTGCACTCGTGGGCCGACCCGCACCGCCGCTTCGACGAGGGGTCCGTGGCCTGGAAGGTCGCCACCGGCATCCTCGCCGCGGTCGCCGACGACCCCGGCCTGGCCGCCCGCGCGGCCGGCTGGATCGAGGGGCTGCGCCGCACGGCGCGCGCCGGGCACTTCCTGTTCACGGTCACCGACGTCGCGCTCGTGCTGCGCAAGGACTGACCCCGCCGGCGCTGGGCTGGCAGAACCGCCCGGCAGGCGCGACCGTTGTCCTCCCAGGCGCGATCGACGCGACGGACGGGAGAGGGAGAGCAGTGGCTGGACTGGTCGGCAAGGTCGGGAAGTTCCTCGCATCGCCGCAGGGCAGGCGGTTGGCCGAGCAGGTGCAGCGCGCCGCCAAGGACCCCGCGACGCGGCGCAGGATCACGGACGCGGTGTCGCAGCTGCGCTCCAAGCAGCGCCCGCGCTGATCGGCGGAGGCCGATCGGCGGGGCTGATCGGGCGGTGCGCGCGCCGGCGGGCGCCGAGGGCACCCTGACGCGAGGTTAGAGTCCCGGGGTGCCCTCCGTCCCCGCCCCGCGCAGCACCGCCCTGCCCCGGGCCCTGCCCCGGCCGGCGTGGCTGCGCTCCGCGACGGTCCTGCGGACCGAGGTGCTGGCCGGGCTCGTCGTGGCCCTCGCCCTCGTCCCCGAGGCCATCTCGTTCTCGCTGGTCGCCGGTGTCGACCCCCGCGTCGGGCTGATCTCCTCCTTCGTCATGGCCGTCACGACCTCGGTGGTCGGCGGCCGGCCCGCGATGATCTCCGCCGCCACCGGTGCGGTCGCGCTCGTGGTCGCACCGCTCTCGCGCGAGCACGGCGTCGGCCACCTCGTCGCGGCGGTCCTGCTGGCCGGGGCGCTGCAGATCGCGCTCGGGCTGCTCGGGGTCGCCCGGCTCATGCGCTTCGTCCCGCGCAGCGTGACGACGGGCTTCGTCAACGCGCTCGCCATCTCGATCTTCCTGGCCCAGCTGCCCAACCTGCGCGACGCGGGCGCGGCCGGCTACGCGGTCCTGCTGGCGGGGCTGGCGCTGCTCGTCCTCGTGCCGCGCGTGACCACCTCGGTGCCGGCGCCGTTGATCGCCGTGGCCGTCCTGACGGTGCTGACCGTCGTGCTGCACGTGGACGTCCGCACGGTCGGCGACGACGGGGCCCTGCCGCACGCGCTGCCCGCGCTCGGCCTGCCCGACGTGCCCCTGACCCTGGAGACGCTGCGCACCATCGCCCCGTACGCCGTGGGCGTCGCGCTCGTCGGGCTCATGGAGTCGCTCATGACGGCCCAGCTCGTCGACGAGCTCACCGACACCGGCTCCTCCAAGACCCGCGAGTGCATCGGCCAGGGCACCGCGCAGATCGCGACCGGCCTGTTCGGCGGCATGGGCGGCTGCGCCGTCATCGGCCAGACCATGATCAACGTCAAGGTCTCCGGAGCCCGCACCCGGCTGTCGACCTTCCTCGCCGGCGCCTTCCTGCTCGTCCTCGTCGTCGGCCTGGGCGACGTCGTCGCGCGGATCCCGATGGCCGCGCTCGTCGCCGTGATGTTCCTCGTCTGCTACGGCGCCTTCGACTGGCACAGCGTGGCGCCGGCGACCCTGCGGGCCATGCCCCGCAGCGAGACCGCGGTGATGGCGGTGACCGTGGTCATCGTGCTGCTCACCCACAACCTCGCCTACGGCGTGCTCGGCGGCACCCTGCTGGCGTGCGTGCTCTTCGCCCGCCGCGTCGCCCACCTCGTCGAGGTGACGGCCGAGGGCGAGCAGGAGGGGCACCGCCGCTACGCGGTGCACGGGCAGGTCTTCTTCGCCTCCTCCGGCGACCTGGTGACCCAGTTCGACTACGCGGGCGACCCGGAGCGGGTCACCATCGACTTCAGCGACGCCCACGTCTGGGACGCCTCCTCGATCGCCGCGCTGGACGCCGTGGAGCGCAAGTACGCCGAGCACGGCAAGCGCGCCGAGATCGTCGGGATGAACCCCGCCACCGCCGCCCTGCACGACCGGCTCGCCGGCCGGACCGGCACCGCCTGAGGCCGGGCGGTCAGCGGGTCATCCAGCGCTCCGGCCCGGCACCGGCGCGGGCCGTGCGCGCCCGCACGGCCTGCTCGGCCAGCAGGTGCGCGGCGGTCGCCCCGTCGAGGTGGTCCACCCGCGGCTTGACCCGCCCGGGGGTGGAGTGCAGGACGACGCTGGCCAGCCCGAGCCGGCGCTGCAGCGGTCCCTGCACGAGGGCCAGGCTCTGGGTGCGCGCGTGCGGGACGACGTCCAGCAGCCGCACGAAGCGGCCGCCGCGCGCCAGGAAGGCGTGCTCGGTGATCCGGTAGCCGCGCCGGCGCCAGCTCAGCGGGTCCAGCCAGCGCGCCGCCCGCGGCACGGGGGTGAACCCGCCGTCGCGGTCGCGGCCGGTCAGCCCCGCCAGCACCACCTCCAGCGGCGGCTCGTCGCCGGTGCCGAGGTCGGGCAGCACGATCTCCAGGACGTGCGCGAGCTCGTCGAAGGTGCCCACGGGCAGCAGCACGGTGCTCTGCTCGGCCTCGCCGGCGGACCCGCCCGAGTAGCCGGCCACGTTGACCTCCACGCGCCACCAGCCCGCGCTGCGCCACAGCAGCGGCTGGCTGACCTGCAGCGCCTGCACCCGCCCCGGCGGCACCGTCTGCGAGCGCTGCTCCAGCAGGCCGTGCGTCATCCGCACCCCGTCCGGGGAGTCGGCGACGGTGAAGTTGAACCCGCGGCTGAAGCGCTGCCAGACCGCCGACACCAGCCCCAGGACACCGGCCAGCGAGGCGAACAGCGGCGTGAGGCTGCCGGCGAACCAGCAGCCGATCCCGATGCCGACGAGGCCGAGCACCGCCCACACCGTCAGCCCCGAGCGCAGCGTGGAGGCGATGAGCCGGCCCGGCGGCACCTCGACCACGTCCCGCTGCGGCGCCTCGGGGGCGTCCTCGCCCTCGGCGACGACGACCCCCGCCGACGCCGCGAGCAGCGCGTTGCGGACCCGCTGGGCCTCCTCCTCGCGCAGGTACGCCAGCGACACCTTGCTGCCCGAGCCGCCCGCGACCTCCAGGCGCAGCTCGGCGAGGCCGAACAGCCGGCCCAGCAGGGGGCGGACCACGTCGACGGCCTGCAGCCGGTCCAGCTGCGCGCGCCGCTGCTGGCGCCACAGGATCCCCCGCTCGACGTGCACGGCCTCGGCGTCGATGCGGTAGCGGGTGCGGCGCCAGGCGAGCGCGCTGTAGACCGCGCCCACCAGGGACAGCGCCACCACCCCGCCCAGGACCGAGAGCGTGACCACCCAGCCGGGCAGCTCCAGGCGCCAGATGTCGTCGACGTTCTGGCCGACGACGACCGCGAGGACGGCGGCGACCACCTTCCACGTCCGCAGCACCGGCGTCACCGGGTGCAGCCGGCGCCAGCCGGGGTCGGCGAGCACCTCGCGGGTCGGCGCGTCCAGCCGCGCCACCACCTCCGGCGGCACGTCCGCGACGGCGGGCTGCTCGGCGGGCTGCTCGGCCGGTCGCTCGGCCGGTCCTCGCGTCACGGCGTCACAACCCGGCCAGCCGCGCCTCGCCGCGGGCGGCCAGGCGGTCGCGCAGCCGCGCCGCATCGGCGGGCGGCAGGCCCGGGATCGCGGCGTCCGAACCCGGCGCGGCCGTGTGCAGCTGCACCTTGGCCAGCCCGAACCTGCGGTCGACCGGCCCCGCCTCGACGTCGACGTACTGCAGGCGCCCGTAGGGCACGACCACCAGGGAGCGGAAGAGGATCCCGTGCACCACGAGCAGGTCGTCGTCGCGCTCCGCGTAGCCCCACGCGGGCACCTGCCGGCCCACGAGCCAGAAGTCCCACGCCCACCACACCAGCACCGCGGCGGCCGCGAAGGCCACCCAGCGGGTGAGCAGGACGGTCAGCACCACCGCGGCGACGAGCAGCACCCCGAAGAAGAGCGCGCTCGCCGTGCGCTGCGCGGTGGCGTAGCGCGGCGAGATGCGCTGCCAGACGACGTCGTCCGGCGCGAACGGGTCCGGCGCGGCGGCGGGCACGGGACCGGCTGGCATGGCCCCACCCTGCCAGATGCGTTGCGGCGCGGAGCCGGCTCGGCGAGGCTGCCGGGGTGATCCACGCGCAGGACCGGGCCGGCGGCGCACCCGGGGACGGGTACCCGGACGAGCCCGAGGACGAGGTCATCCGCTTCGAGCAGGTGACCAAGCGCTACGGCAGGCCCGGTTCCGCACCCGCCGTGGGCGAGCTGACGATGGGCGTGCGCCGCGGTGAGCTGGTCGCCCTCGTGGGGCCCAGCGGCTGCGGGAAGTCGACGATCCTGCGGATGGTCAACCGGCTCGTCGAGCCCACCGGCGGGCGCGTCGTCGTCGACGGCCGCGACAACGCCCACGTCGACGCCGTCGCCCTGCGCCGCGGCATCGGCTACGTCATCCAGGCCGGCGGGCTGCTGCCGCACCGCACCGTGCGGCAGAACGTCGCGACCGTGCCGCGGCTGCTGGGCTGGGACGCCGCGGTGGTGCGCACCCGCACCGACGAGCTGCTCGAGCTCGTCGGGCTGGACCCGTGGGCGCACGGCGACCGCTACCCCGCGCAGCTGTCCGGCGGGCAGCAGCAGCGCGTCGGCGTCGCCCGCGCGCTGGCCGCCGACCCGCCCGTGCTGCTCATGGACGAGCCGTTCGGAGCCGTCGACCCCGTCGTCCGCGACCGGCTGCAGACGGAGTTCCGCCGCATCCAGCAGGAGCTGGGCAAGACCGTCCTGTTCGTCACCCACGACCTCGACGAGGCCGTCAAGCTCGCCGACCGCATCGCGGTCTTCTCCGTCGGCGGCGTGCTGGAGCAGTACGCCGCGCCCGGGACGCTGCTGTCCGACCCCGCCTCGGAGTTCGTCGTGCGGTTCATCGGCTCCGACCGCGGGCTGCGCCGGCTGGCGGTGACGCCGATCCGCCCCGAGGACCTCGAGCACCCGCTCGTGCTGGCCCCCGGCGACGGCGTCGCCTACGCCGCCACCGCGATGGAGGTCGACGGGCGCTCGTGGGCGCTGGTGCTGCAGGGGGACCCCGGCCGCCTCGTCGGGTGGGTGCCGCGCGGCCCGCTCACCGAGGCGATGCGCCGCGGTGAGCGGGCCGGCCGGGTGGGCGACCACGTCCGCCCCTTCGACGTCACCGTGCAGGCCGTGGAGACCATGCGCACGGCGTTCTCGACGCTGCTCGCCCAGGAGCTGCGGTTCCTGCCGGTCCTGGACGGCGAGGAGTTCGTCGGCGTCCTCACCCCCGACGTCGTGCACACCGCGCTGCGCCGGGACGTCCCCGCCTGAGGCCCCGCCTGAGGCCCCGCCTGAGGCCCCACCCGGGCGCCCACGGGGCGCGGCGCACCGGTTGCCACGTTTCAGCGCCGTCGGCCCGGGGAACCCCCCCGGTACGCCCGGGCAACGGGTCGTGGACCTCGTGCCGGCCCGGACGTCCGCGCACGGCCCGTGCCGCCCCCTCGCCGAGGAGACCCCGCCCCCGCATGTCCCGCCGCGCCCCCGAACCCGGACCCGCCTCCGCCGCCCCGCCCGCACCCGCTCCCCCGCCCGCGGGCCCGGCACCGCGGGTGCCCGCCCCGCCGCGGCGCGCCGACCCCCGCACCGACCCCCGCACCGACCCCCGCGCGGGCGTGCGCTCGGGGGAGGTCCCCGACCCCGCCGTGGCGGTCGCCGACGCGGCCACCGCCGACGTCGAGCCCTCGCTCGCCGGGCCGGGGTCGCCGGAGCTGCTCACCGCACCCGCTCCCCGCCCGGCACCGCGCGGCACCCTCGGCCTCGTCGTGCTGCTGGGGTCGATGGCGGCGCTGGGCGCCGTCAACACCGACCTGTACCTGCCCTCGCTGCCGCAGGTGGCCTCCGACCTCGGCGTCTCGGCCTCCGCCACGCAGCTGACGATCACCGTCGTGCTCGTGGGGATGGCGCTGGGCCAGCTCGTCGTCGGCCCGCTCAGCGACCGCTTCGGCCGCCGGCCCCCGGTCGTCGTCGGGTGCGCGCTGTTCGTCCTGGCGTCCCTGGGCTGCCTGCTGGCCCCGAGCCTGCCGCTGCTCGTGGCGCTGCGCTTCGTGCAGGGCGTCGGCGTCTCGGCGGGCGCCGTCACCGCCATGGCCGTGGTGCGCGACCTGTTCACCGGCCCGGTGGCCTCGCGGCTGATGTCGCGCCTCGTGCTCGTCATCGGCGTCGCACCGCTGTTCGCCCCCACCGTCGGCGGCGCGCTGGCGGGGGTGACCGGGTGGCGGTTCGTCTTCGTCGCGCTGGCCCTCGCCGGCGTCGCCCTCCTGCTCGCCGTCTGGCGGCGCCTGCCGGAGACCCGCCGGCCCGCCGGCGGGACCACCGGTGGGACCGCCGGTGGGACCGCCGGTGCACCTGCCGGCGGGTCCACCGGGGGCGTCGGCCACGCCCTGGTGACCTACGCCCGGCTCCTGCGCGACGTGCGGTTCGTCGCCTTCGCGGTGCTGCCGGGCCTGGCGATGGCCGTCATCGTCTGCTACGTCTCGGTGTCGCCGTTCGTGCTGCAGGAGGTCCACGGGCTGTCCCCCACGCAGTTCGCCCTCGTCTTCGCCCTCAACGGCGTCGCGCTCGTGGGCGGCTCGCAGGTGAACGCGGCGCTGGTGACGCGCGTGCCCCCGGCCCGGCTGCTGCGCGTGGCCGTGCCTGCCACGCTCGTCCTGGCCGCCGTGCTGCTGGTCGTGGTCCTCACCGGGGCCGGCGGGCTCGTCGGCCTGCTGGTGCCGCTGTGGCTGCTGCTGGGCACGGGCAGCCTCGTGCCGCCCAACGCGGTCACCCTCGCCCTGGCCGAGCACGGCAGCACCGCCGGCTCGGCCGCGGCGCTCATCACCGCCGCGCAGTCCGGTGTCGGCGGCGGCATCGGCATCGTCGCCGGGGCGCTGGGCGGGGACGCGCTGGCCATGGCGGGCGTCATGCTGGGCGCGACGACGGCCTCGACGGTGGCGCTCGCGGTCGCGGTGCGCGCCCGCCGCAGCGCGGCCACCGGCTGACCCGGGCGGCGGACCCCCTACCGGGGAGGTAGCCGACCCGGCACCGGCGTGGGGTGCGGAACGGTCCCCGCGGGCGATGCGCCGGCACCGGCCGCGGCGGAACGCTCCAGCCATGAGAATCCTCCTCGGAGCAGACACCTACGCCCCCGACGTCAACGGCGCCTCGACGTTCGCGCAGCGGCTGGCCACCGGCCTCGCCGCCCGCCACGAGGTGCACGTCGTGGCACCCGCGCGCGGCCTGCGCAGCACCACCGCGACCACCCCGGTGCCCGGCGGGAGCCAGGTCGTCGAGCACCGCGTCCGCGCCCTGCCCGTCGTCGTCGGCGGCACCGGCCTGCGGTTCTGCCCGCCCGCCGGGCTGGTGCGCACCCTCACCCGGACCCTGCGCGAGGTGCGCCCCGACGTCGTGCACGTGCAGAGCCACTTCCTGCTGGGGCGCGCCCTGGTCACCGCCGCGAACCGGCTCGGCGTCCCCGTCGTCGCCACCAACCACTTCATGCCGGAGAACCTCACCCACCACCTCCCCCTCGGCGCGCGCGGGCAGCAGGCCGTGCACGGCTGGGCCTGGGCCGACGCGGCCGCCGTGTTCACCCGCGCCGACGTCGTCACCGCACCCACCCCGTTCGCGGCGGCGCTGGCCGAGCGCGCGGGGATCCCCGGCCCGGTGCTGCCGATCTCCTGCGGGATGGACCTGCGCCGCTTCGCCCCCGACCCCACCGGGCGGGCGCGCTCGGGCTTCCGGGCCCGCCACGGCGTCCCGGACCGCCCGACGGTCGGGTACGTGGGCCGGCTCGCGCCCGAGAAGAACGTCGCCGAGCTCGTGGACGCGCTGGCCCTGCTCCACCGCGCCGACCCCGCGCTCGACGCGCAGCTGCTCGTCGTCGGCGACGGCGCGCTGCGCCCGGCGCTGGTGCGGCGGGCGGCCGAGCTGGGGATCGCCGACCGCGTCGTCCTCACCGGTTTCGTGCCCGAGGAGGAGCTGCCGACCGCCTACCTGGCCTGCGACGTGTTCGCCAACGCCGGGACGGCGGAGCTGCAGAGCCTGGTGGTCCTGGAGGCGATGGCGTCGGGGTTGCCGGTCCTGGGCGTCGACGCGTGCGCGCTGCCGCACCTGGTGCGCGACGGCGAGAACGGCTACCTGTTCCCGCACGGGCGGCCGGCCGCGCTCGCGGCGCGGCTGGGCCTGCTGCTGCGCGAGGAGGACCGGCGGGCCCGCATGGGCGCGCGCAGCGCGCAGATCGCCGCCGAGCACGACGAGGTCCGCACCCTCGCGGCGTTCGAGGAGCTGTACGCGCTGCGCGGGCGCACGAGCGGGGCGCTGCCCCGGGTCGCGCCCGCCGCACCCGCCCTGCCGGCGGCGCCCGGCACCCCGGCCGGCGTGTGAGGGCACCGTGCCGGTCCCGCGGTCGGCCGGTCCGCCGCGGACCCGTGCGGCACACTGGGTGAGTGCCACCGACGCCGACCCGGCGCCCGTGGTGGCGCACCTGGTCGCGGCGGGTGGGGACCGGCTACGGCCTGCTCGCCACCGCCGCCGTCCTCGTCGTCCTGGCCTCCAGCGACGCGCACGCCGTCAGCTACGTCCTCGGCCTCTTCGCCTCCTGGTGGCTGGCCCCCGCGCTCGTGCTCGTCCCCCTCGCCGCCGCCGCCTCCTCCTGGCGGGCGCTGGCGGCGCTCAGCGTCCCCGCCGTCGTCGCGGGCGGCCTCGTCGGTCCCTACGCGCTGAACCGGCTCACGCCGGCCGACCGTCCCGCCGACCTGCGGGTGGCGACCTTCAACACCTCCTCCGTCGCGGGCGCCGAGGGCCTGCACGCCCTGCTGGAGCAGGCCCGGCCCGACGTCGTCGCCCTGCAGGAGGTCGCCGACTGGCAGCTCGCCGGGCTGGCGCGGCGCTACCCCCACTACCCCCACTCCAGCCACGACGGCAGCGCTCCCCGCACCGGCGGTGACGGCCTGGTGCTCTCGCGCTGGCCCGTGCTCGAGGTCCGGCCCGTCAGCGGCCTGCCCGCCGGAGCGCGCCCGGCCGACGTCGTCGTCCTCGACGTGGACGGCCGCCGCCTGGCCGTCCTGTCCGTCCACTTCGCCTCGCCGTGCCTGTTCTGCTCCGAGCGCGGCCTGCGGCGCAACCCCGCCGGGGACACCGGGGCCGCCGCCCGCGTGCGCGTCGCCGAGGCCCGCCGCTACGGCGAGGTCGCCCGCGAGCTGCGCGCCGAGGGGAACGCCGTCGTGCTGGCCGGCGACCTGAACTCCTCCGACCTCAACGAACCCCTGCGCTCGCTGACCCGCTCGGGGCTGACCGACGTGCACCGCGCCGTCGGCACCCGCCCGCAGCTGACCCGCGGCAGCTCACCGGGCTTCGCCCGCGTCGACGTCGTCCTCGTCGCCGGCCTGACCCCGCTGGCGGACAGCGAGCTCGACCCCGGCGGCAGCACCCACTCCCCCGTCGTCGCCGAGCTGGCCTGGCCCTGAACCCGGTCCTCAGCCCGGTCCTCAGCCCGGTCCTCAGCCCGGTCCTCAGCCCGGTCCTCAGCCCGGTCCCGAGTCCTTCCCCGGGCACCCGGAGAACCCGTCGACGGCGGCGCCGGGCCTGCCTGGCGTCGTGCGGGTGGTGAGTTCCGACGTGTGGGGCGAGGAGGCCGCCCACGACCACGACGAGGTCTCGGCGGGCATGTTCGCGCCCGAGGTCCTCGACCCGGCGGTGGAGTTCCTCGCCGCGCTGGCCGGCGACGGCCGGGCGCTGGAGCTCGCCGTCGGCACCGGCCGGGTGGCCGTCCCGCTGGCCCGCCGCGGCGTCGACGTCACGGGCGTCGAGCTGTCGGAGCCGATGGCCGCGCGGTTGCGGGCCGAGGCCGCGCACGACCCCGCCGCCGCGTCGGTCGAGGTCGTCCTCGGCGACATGGCGACGACCCGGGTGCCCGGCGGGTTCCCGCTCGTCCACGTCGTCTTCAACACCACCACCAACCTGCTGGAGCAGGACGAGCAGGTGGAGTGCTTCTGCAACGCGGCCCGCCACCTGCTGCCCGGCGGCGCCTCCGTCGTCGAGGTGGGCGTGCCGCAGCTGCAGCGGCTGCCGCCGGGCGAGCACGGGCCGCTCGCGGCACCGCTACGCCTGGCCCGCCGAGTACGACCTCATGGCCCGCATCGCCGGGCTGCGCCTGGAGCAGCGGTGGGCGGACTGGTACCGGGCGGGGTTCACCGCGGACAGCCGCGCCCACGTCCCTGTCTGGCGCAGACCCGCCTGAGACCCCGTCCGGGACCCGTCCGGGGCCCCGCGGCGGCGGTTCAGCGGTGGCGGTTCAGCGGCTGCGCTCGGCCTCGGGCTCGTCCTCGTCGGGAGGGACGCGGCAGTAGCGCTCCACGAGCAGGCCCGCCACGAGCAGCAGCACGGACGCCACGACGTCGGCGAGGCCGACGACCGCCTGGGTGCGGCGGGCCGCGATGTCCAGCGTCGGCAGGTAGTGCACGACGAAACCGGCGAACAGGCCCGTCAGCAGCGCACCGGCGACCGAGGCCGCCTTCGCCAGGGCCGCCGTGCGCGCGGCCCGCAGCGCGTCGATGCGCCGGGACCTGTCCCCGGCCACCCACTGCCGCACCGGCCAGCCGAGGCCGAACACCGCGACCGCCAGCAGCCCGATCGTCAGGGTGGTGCGCCACAGCAGCTCCGGTTCGGCGTGGCCGCGCGCGATCCAGATCCGCAGCCCCGACCAGGTGAGCACGGCCGCCAGGAAGCCGAGGCCCACCAGCAGGCCGGGGCGCGAGGGCCTCACGAGGGGATCCGCGCGAGCAGGTCCGCCACCCGGCCGCCGTGCGGGCCGGGCAGGACGGCGTCCGGGTCCAGCTCGGCCCACGGGCCCAGCACGAAGGCGCGCTCGTGGGCGCGCGGGTGCGGCAGCACGAGCCCGTCGCCCGCCTCGGAACCGTCGAGGACGAGGTCGCCGTGGGTGACGAGGTCCACGTCCACGACCCGGGGGCCGCCGGCCGTCTTGGTGGCGCGGTCCAGGCCCAGGCGCGCCTCGACCGCGTGGCAGGCGGCCAGCAGCTCGTGCGGGCCGAGGACGGTGTCGGCGAGCACGACGGCGTTGAGGAAGTCGGGCTGGTCGAGGACCTCCCCGACGGGGGCGGTCTCCACGATCGTGGACACCGCGCGCACCGCGATGCCGTCGGTGGCGGCGAGGGCGTCGACGGCCGCGCGCAGCGTCGCCGCCCGGTGCCCGAGGTTGGCGCCCAGCGCCAGCACGACCGGCACCCCGGGCTCCCCGCCCGGCAGCCCGCCCGACGCGGCGGCGGCGGCGCTCACGAGCGCGTCCGGCGCACGACGAGCTCGACGTCGTCGAAGGGGGCGGGGATGGGCGCCTGCGGCTTGTGCACGACGACGTCGACGGCCTGCACGAGCGCGGAGCGCTCCAGGCAGGCGGTGGCGACGCGGTCGGCGAGGGTCTCCACGAGCTGCACGGGCTCGCCGGTCAGCAGCGTGACGAGGTGCTCGGCGAGCGCGCCGTAGTCGACGGTCGCGCCCAGGTCGTCACCGGCGGCCGCGGCGCGGGTGTCCAGGTGCAGGGCCACGTCGAGGGCGAACGGCTGGCCCTGGCGGCGCTCGGACTCGAGCACGCCGTGCCGGCCGATGGCGCGCAGCCCGCGCAGCACGATGCGGTCCAGGGGGCGGCCCCGCGCGTCGAGGACGGGACCGGCGGCGTCGAGGGAGCTCATGCGCCGATCCTGCCCGCCGCGCGCCAGGCGGTGGCGACGCGGACCGCGGCGGCGGAGGGGGCCACCTCGTGCACCCGCACGCCCCAGACCCCCTGCGCGGCGGCCAGGGCCGTGACCGCCGCCGTCGCGGCGTCGCGCTGCGCCGGCGGCGGGACCGCGCCGTCGGGGCCGGCCAGCAGCGCGCCGAGGAAGCGCTTGCGGGAGGCGCCGACCAGCAGCGGGCGCCCCAGGGCGGCCAGCTCCTCGAGCGCGGCCAGCAGCGCCCAGTCGTGCTCGCCGGCCTTGGCGAAGCCCAGCCCGGGGTCGAGCACGACGCGCTCGGCGGCGACGCCGGCGGCGGTCACCGCCTCCAGGCGGGCGGCCAGCTCGGCGCGCACCTCGGCGACGACGTCGTCGTAGGTGGCCAGCGAGGTCATGACGTCGGAGTGCCCGCGCCAGTGCGAGAGCACGTACGCGCAGTCCAGCCCGGCGACGGTCGCGGCCATGTCCGGGTCGGCCAGGCCGCCGGAGACGTCGTTGACGACCACGGCACCGGCCTCGACGGCCGCGCGGGCGACCTCGGCGCGCATGGTGTCCACGCTCACCGCGACCCCCGCCGCGGCGAGGGCGCGCACGACCGGCAGCACCCGGCGCAGCTCCTCGGCGGCCTCGACGCGCCCGGCGCCGGGGCGGGTGGACTCCCCGCCGACGTCGACGAGGTCGGCGCCCGCCGCCCGCAGCGCCAGCCCCCGGGCCAGCGCGTCGCCGGCGTCCAGGAACCGCCCGCCGTCGGAGAAGGAGTCCGGGGTGGTGTTGAGGACGCCGAGCAGGCGGGTGGGGCCCGGCTCCAGCAGCGCGCGGGCCGTGGCCCGCACGCCCACCGGCGCGCTCGGGGACGGGCTCGCCGGGGCGCTCACCGGTGCCCCGCCACGATGAGGCTCATCGCCTCCGCGCGGGTGGCCGGGTGCCGCAGGGCTCCGCGCACCGCGGAGGTGACGGTCTTCGCGCCGGGCTTGCGCACCCCGCGGTAGGTCATGCACGAGTGCTCGCACTCGACGACGACGATGACCCCGCGCGGGTGCAGGCGCTCCACGAGGGCGTCGGCGACCTGGGTGGTCAGCCGCTCCTGCAGCTGCGGGCGGCGGGCGAAGACGTCCACGAGGCGGGCCAGCTTGGACAGGCCCGTCACCCGGCCGTGCTCGCCGGGGATGTAGCCGACGTGCGCGACGCCGTGGAACGGCAGCAGGTGGTGCTCGCAGGTCGACTGGACCTCGATGTCCTTCACCAGGACCAGCTCGTCGTGCTCGAGGCCGAAGTCGGTGGCCAGCACCTGCGCCGGGTCCTGCCACAACCCCGAGAACAGCTCGCGGGCCGCGCGGGCCACCCGCGCCGGGGTGTCGCGCAGGCCCTCGCGGTCCGGGTCCTCACCGACGGCGAGGAGGAACTCCCGGACCGCGGCCTCGGCCCGCTCCTGGTCGAACGCGGGACCGGCGACCCCGCGAGCGTCCGGTGCGGGCGCTCCCGTGGTCGTCACGGCTGCTCGTGCGTCCCGTTCTGGTAGCCGTTGACCGGCGTCTGGAACCCGCCGCCGTGGCCGTTGAGCGCGGCGCGCTCGCGCGGGCCGGCGACGGGCGGGATGTCGGAGACGTGCCGGCGCTCGGAGGACAGCCACACCGGCCGCTGCGGGCGCTTCACGACGGGCGCGAAGATCTCCGCGAGCTCGGCCTGGTTGAGCGTCTCCTTGTCCAGCAGGGCGACGACCAGGGCGTCGAGGACCTGGCGGTGCTCGACGAGGATCTCCCACGCCTCGTCGTGCGCGGCCTCGATGAGCCGGCGCACCTCCTCGTCGACGATCCCGGCGACGCCCTCGGAGTAGTCGCGCTCGTGGCCCATGTCGCGGCCGAGGAAGACCTCGCCGCCACCGCTGCCGAGCTTGATCGCCCCGACGCGCTCGCTCATGCCGTACTGGGTGACCATCTTGCGGGCCATCCCGGTGGCCTTCTCGATGTCGTTGGAGGCGCCCGTCGTCGGGTCGTGGAAGACGAGCTCCTCGGCGACGCGGCCGCCGAGGGCGTACGCGAGCTGGTCGAGGATCTCGTTGCGCGAGGTGGAGTACTTGTCCTCGGTCGGCAGGACCATCGTGTAGCCCAGCGCCCGCCCGCGCGGGAGGATCGTCACCTTCGTCACCGGGTCGGTGTTCGGCAGCGCCGCGGCCACCAGCGCGTGACCACCCTCGTGGTACGCGGTGACCTTCAGCTCCTTCTCGCTCATCCGGCGGGTGCGCTTCTGCGGACCGGCCATGACGCGGTCGATCGCCTCGTCGAGCGCGGCGTCGTCGATGACCTTGGCGTCGGCGCGGGCCGTCAGCAGCGCGGCCTCGTTGAGGACGTTGGCCAGGTCCGCGCCGGAGAAGCCCGGCGTGCGACGGGCGACGGCCAGCAGGTCGACGCCCGGGGACATCGGCTTGCCCTTGGAGTGCACCTGCAGGATCTTGTGCCGGCCCTCCATGTCGGGGGCCTCGACGGCGATCTGGCGGTCGAAGCGGCCCGGGCGCAGCAGCGCCGGGTCGAGGATGTCGGGGCGGTTGGTCGCGGCGATGAGGATGACGTTCGCCTTGACGTCGAAGCCGTCCATCTCGACGAGCAGCTGGTTCAGCGTCTGCTCGCGCTCGTCGTGACCGCCGCCCAGGCCGGCGCCGCGGTGGCGGCCGACGGCGTCGATCTCGTCGACGAAGATGATCGCGGGTGCGTTGGTCTTGGCCTGCTCGAAGAGGTCGCGCACGCGCGAGGCGCCGACGCCGACGAACATCTCCACGAAGTCCGAGCCGGAGATCGAGTAGAACGGCACCCCGGCCTCGCCGGCGACGGCGCGCGCGAGCAGCGTCTTGCCGGTGCCGGGCGGGCCGTAGAGCAGCACGCCCTTGGGGATCTTGGCGCCGACCGCCTGGAACTTGGCGGGCTCGCTGAGGAACTCCTTGATCTCGTGAAGCTCCTCGACGGCCTCGTCGGCACCGGCCACGTCGGCGAAGGTCGTCTTCGGGGTGTCCTTGGTCATCATCTTGGCCTTGGACTTGCCGAAGTTCATGACCCGGCTGCCGCCGCCCTGCATCTGGCCCATGAGGAACCAGAAGAGGACCAGCAGGAGCAGGATCGGCGCGACGGTGAACAGCAGCGAGGACAGGATCCCCGAGCGCGGGACCTCGTCGGTCACGCCGCCGGGCGGCGGGTTCTCGTCCAGGGCCCGGACGACGTCGAGACCGCGCTGGGCGATGTAGTAGGAGCGGACGGTGCTCGCGCCCTGCTCGGTCGTCCCGTCCTTCAGCTCCAGGTCGATGCGCTGGCTGCCGTCGGTGAGGGTGGCGCGCTGGACCTCGTCCTGCTCGATCAGCTGGAGCGCCTTGGTCGTGGAGACCTCGGCGGTGCCGCTGGAGGCGAAGAAGGAGGCGCCGATCGCCACGGCGGCGATGGCGACCAGGATCCAGATCCACGGGCCGCGGACGATGCGCTTGAGTTGGTTGGGCATCAGTGGAGGGGTCGCCCCCTGTCCCTCCTGCTCGTTCCTGCTAGACGATCGACGGTACACCGCGCCTGCGACGCGCCGCCCGCACACCGGGTGCGGGGTCGGCCGTGGACCGGTCGCTGGTCGAACGGGCGGGGGGACGGGGCTGTTCCGCCCCGGGGCGCTCGATCCGCTGAGGGCGAACGCCGCTCAGCTGTAGACGTGCGGGGCGAGGGTGGCGACGCAGTCGAGGTTGCGGTACTTGTCCGCGAAGTCCAGGCCGTAGCCGACGACGAACTCGTTGGGGATGTCGTGGCCGACGTAGGCCACGTCCACCTCCACCTTGGCCGCCTCCGGCTTGCGCAGCAGCGCGCACACCCGCACCGAGGCCGGCCCGCGCGAGGACAGGTTCGCCAGCAGCCAGCTCAGGGTCAGGCCCGAGTCGATGATGTCCTCCACCACGAGCACGTGGCGCCCGGAGATGTCGGTGTCCAGGTCCTTGAGGATGCGCACCACGCCCGAGCTCTTGGTGCCCGAGCCGTAGGAGCTGACGGCCATGAAGTCCATCGACAGCGGGATGCTCATGGCGCGGGCGAGGTCGGCCATCACCATGACGGCGCCCTTGAGGACGCCGACGAGCAGCACGTCCTTGTCGGCGTAGTCGCGGTCCAGCTCGGCGGCGAGCTCGGCGACGCGGGCGGCCACCTGCTCCTTGGTCAGCAGCACGTGCTCGAGGTCGGTCCCGGCGGTCGCGGCGTCCACGCGGTTCTCCCGTGGTCTCAGGGGTGGAGGGGTGCCGGCCCGTGGGGCCCCGGCGTCATCACGAGGGTGCCACACGCCCGCAGCGCGCTCGCACCCCCCGGCAGCGCGAGCGCCCCCTGCCCGTGCCAGTCGAGCAGCAGCGCGTCGAGGGCGTCGACGTGCCCGGCGCCCAGCGCACCGGCCGGGCAGCCGGCGGCCAGCGCCGCCCGCCGCAACCACCGCCGGCGCAGCGCCGCCGGCGCCGCCAGCAGCGCGCCGACCTCCGCGCGGCCCTCGCGGAACGGGTCGCCCGCCGCGGCGAGGGCGTCCAGGGCGTCGGCGTCGTCGCGGGCCGCGCGGGCGGTGCGGGCCAGCGCCCGCGCGACCCCCGGCCCCAGCTGCTCCTCCAGCAGCGGCAGCACGGCGTGGCGCACGCGCGCCCGCGCCAGCCGCCGGTCGGCGTTGGCCGGGTCCTCCCACGCGCCGGGCGGGCAGGCGGCCCGCACGGTGGCGCGCTCCAGCCCCAGCAGCGGGCGCCGCAGGTGCCCGCGCACGGCCGGCATCCCGGCCAGGCTGCGGGTGCCCGAGCCGCGGGCCAGCCCCAGCAGGACGGTCTCCGCCTGGTCGTCGAGGGTGTGCGCGAGCAGCACCGCCACCGCCCCGGTGGCGGCGGCCGCACCCTCCAGCGCCTCGTGGCGGGCGGTGCGCGCGGCGGCCTCGGGTCCACCCGTCCGGCCGACGGCCACCCGGTGGACCCGCACGGGGTCCAGGCCCAGCGCGCGGCAGGCGGCCGCCGCACCGGCGGCGACCTCCGCGGAGCGCTCGTGCAGCCCGTGGTCGACGGTGACGGCCCCCGCGCGCAGCCGTGCCCGCGGCGCCTCGAAGGCCGTCGCCGCCGCCAGGGCCAGCGAGTCCGCGCCGCCGCTGCACGCGACGAGGACGAGGGCGCCGGGGTGCTCGCGGGCCACCGCCGCCAGGTCGGTGCGCACGGCGACCCGCACGGCGGCGACCGCGGGGTCGGGCCCGCTCAGCCGTGCACCCGCGCGACCCAGGCGGCGGGGTCGGCGACCTCGGCGGGCGAGGGCAGCTGCTCGGGGCCGCTCCAGACGGCGTTGAACCCCTCCCAGCCGACCTGCCCGACGGCTCCGCGCACGAAGCGCGCCCCGTCGGCGTACTGGCGGGTCTTGGCGTCCAGGCCCAGCAGGCGGCGCACCACCTGGTCCAGGGAGCCGCGCCCGCGCCGGCGCTGGGTGAAGCGGGCGCGGATCGTCGCCACGCTCGGCACCACCTGCGGCCCGACGTCGTCCATGACGACGTCGGCGTGCCCCTCCAGCAGGGACATCACGGCCACCAGCGCGGCGACGCGCTCGCGCTGGGCGGGCGTCTGCAGCAGGTCGGCCACGCCGACGCCGCTGCCCTCGGCGGTGCCGCGCAGGACCTCGGGCAGCGCCTGCAGGACGCCGGACAGGCGCTCGCCGAGGTCGCGCTGGTGGCCCAGCAGGTCCTGCGCGAGCGCGCGGGCCTCGTCGGTGATCCAGCGCCGCAGCCACGGGTGGGCGCCGAACTGCAGCCGGTGCGCCTCCTCGTGCAGGCACACCCAGCGGCGGAAGTCGCGCGGGTCCACCTGCAGGTCCCGCTCGACCTGCACGACGTTGGGCGCGACGAGCAGCAGCCGGCCCGCCCGGCCCCCGTCGACGCCGGAGAAGACGTCGAACTGGCCCAGGACGCGGCTGGAGAGGAACGACAGCAGGCTGCCCAGCTCGGCGCCGGTGGTGCGCCGGCCGACCGCGGTCGTGGCGCGGTCCACGGCCGCCCCCCCGCGGGCCGGCGCGGGGCGCTCGCCGGAGCGCAGGGGCACCTCGACCGGGCCCAGCAGGGTGCGGAAGGCCTCGACGTTGGCGCGCGCCCAGGAGACGCGGTCGACGACGAGCGCCGGCGGCTGCTCGGTCAGCTCCGGCAGGTGCGCGGTCCTCGCGACCGGCCCGGCGGCCTCGGCGGCCGCCACGCGCAGCTCGCCGACGACCTGGTCCGCCTCGTCGCGGCCGACGCGCGGTCCCGGGCGCACCAGCCGGGCCGCCACCTGGGCGGCGAGGTCGAAGTCGACGAGGTCGCCGACGACCCTGCCCCCCGGGTGCCCGGGGCCGCTGCCCGGACCGCTGTCCGAACCGCTCTCCCCGTCCCCGACGCCCGTGTCACCGCGTGCACGCATGGCGGCACCGTACGCGGTGGTGCAGCCGCCGGCCGGGTGACGGGTGGCTCGGACGGCGGGTGGCCCTCAGCGGCAGCCGCAGCCCACGAGGGCGGCGGTGGAGCGGTCCTGCGCGCGGCGGGCCGCCAGCGAGGCGCCCGGCGCGACGCCGTCGGAGAGCACGGCGAACGCCAGCAGCCGGCCGTCGGCGTCGCGCAGGAGGCCGGCGAGGCTGCTGACCCCGGTCAGGGTGCCCGTCTTGGCCCGCACCACCCCCGCGCCGGCGGCCGAGGCGGGGACGTCGTAGCGGTCGGCCAGCGTGCCGTTGACGTCCGCGACCGCCAGCCCGGAGGCCACCGCCGCCAGCTCCGGGTGCTCCCCGCCGGCGACCAGGACGAGCAGGTCCGTCAGCGCGCGCGCCGGGATCCGGGTGCCCCGGCCCAGCCCGCTGGCGCCCTGCAGCCGCACGCCGGTGACGTCGACGCCCAGGGCCGCGACCTGCTGCACCACCGCCTCGGAGGCGTCGTCGAAGGTCGCCGGGCGGTCACCGGCCGCGGCCACCCGGCGGGCGAGCACCTCCGCGAGGGTGTTGTCGCTCGTGGTGAGCATGAGCTCCACCTGCTCGGCGGTGGTCGCCGACTCCACGGCCGCCAGCGTCGCCGCCCCCGGCTGCGCGGCGGCCCGCACGAGCGCGCCGCCGCCCTGGTCGAGCACCTGCACGCCGGCGGCGCCCAGCGCCCGCGCGAAGGCCTGCGCCGCGGCCAGCGCCGGGTCGGGTGCCCGCGGCGCCGTCTCCCCCGGCGCCAGCCGGCCCCCGTCGACGGCCAGCGGCGAGATCGGGGCGACGAACCCGGCGGCCACGTCGCCGCTGCCCCAGCCGGGGGAGGTGGCCGGGCCGGTGAAGGCGGAGTCGTCCAGGCGCACGGCGACGGCGGAGCGGCCCTGGGCCAGCAGCGCCGCCGCCGTGCGGGCGGCCAGGTCGGCCAGGCCCGCGTGGCCGTTCACCGCGTCCGCGTCGCCCGCCCCCGCGGCCAGCAGCACGTCACCGCCGGCCACCAGGACGACCTCGTCGGCGGTGGCGCCCTCGACGACCCGGGTGGTGACCCGCGAGGTCGGCCCCAGCGCGCGCAGCGCGGCGGCCGCGGTGAGCAGCTTGGTCACCGAGGCGGGGGTGCGGGGGACGTCCACGTCGTCGGCCAGCAGGACCTCGCCGGTGGCGGCGTCCACGACGCTCGCCGACACCGACGCCGGCGCCCCCAGCGCCGGGTCGGCCAGCAGGGGCGCGACCTGCCCGCCGAGGACGGCCGGGTCCGGTGCCGGGGCGTCCGGGTCCAGGGCGGGGGCCACCGCGGGCGCGGGCCCGTCCGGCAGCGCGGCCGCGGGGGCCGTCGGCAGCGCGGCGGCGGTGGGCGCGGGGGTGGTGGTCAACGGGCCCGGGACGGCGCCGGCCACGTCGAGGCCGGCGTACCCGGCCGCGAGCCCGGCGGCGGCGACGACGGCGGCCGCGGCGGCAACGGCTCTGCGCACCCGTCCGGCTCCCCCGTCCACGCCTGCTCCCGCCCGGTCCCCTCCGGCCCGCGTTCGTCCGCCGGTGGCGGCCTGCGCGACACTAGCGCGGACCGCCGGCCGGGAGACCCCCGGCGGGCCGCACAGGGACGGGGTCGCCAGGCCCCGCGAGAGGAGCCACGTGAGCACCCCGATCGAGTTCGACGCGACCATCGAGATCCCCAAGGGTCAGCGCAACAAGTACGAGGTCGACCACGAGACCGGGCGCATCCGCCTGGACCGCATGCTGTTCACCTCCACGCGCTACCCGCACGACTACGGGTTCATCGAGGGCACCCTCGGCGAGGACGGCGACCCGCTGGACGTGCTGGTGATCCTCGAGGAGCCGACCTTCCCCGGCTGCCTGATCACCTGCCGCGCCATCGGCATGTTCCACATGCGCGACGAGGCCGGCGGCGACGACAAGGTCCTCGCCGTGCCCGCGGGCGACCCGCGCTGGGAGAAGATCCAGGACCTCGCCGACATCAGCGAGTTCGACCGCCTGGAGATCCAGCACTTCTTCGAGACCTACAAGGACCTCGAGCCCGGCAAGAGCGTCGAGGGCGCCAACTGGTCCGGCCGCGACGAGGCGGAGAAGGAGATCACGGCGTCCTACGAGCGCGCCAAGGGCACCTCGTACGAGGCCGGCGCCGGCCACTGAGCCGCCGCGCGGCGCGGCACGCGGCGAGCCCGGGCGCGAGGACCGCGCCC